>JASHSR010000150.1 GCA_030038645.1 Gammaproteobacteria bacterium | reverse complement strand
AGGCGGCGCGAGAGCGCACGAGCGCCGCGCGGCAGGAGCCTCGCGACCCCTCTCGCGAGCGCCGTCGCCGCGAGCGCCGCGCGCAACCGGCGCGGATACGGCAGCAACCAGGCCAGCGAGGCTCTGAGCAGGCGCTCGCGCCACGGCCGCCGGTACGTGCGCTCCACGTAGACGCGCGCATGATCGATCAGGTGCTGATAGTTCACGCCCGACGGACAGGTCGTCATGCACGCGAGGCAGGACAGGCACCGGTCGATGTGCCGCACGACCGGCTCGGTCGCCGGCCGCGAGCTCTCGAGCATCTCCTTGATGAGATAGATCCGGCCGCGAGGACTGTCGAGCTCGTCGCCGAGCAGCACGTACGTCGGGCAGGTCGCGGTGCAGAAGCCGCAGTGCACGCACTTGCGCAGAATCTGCTCGCTCGAGGCTACGTCGGGGTCGGCGAGCTGGGCGGGCCGGAAGCGCGTTTGCATGGCGGCCGTCCGGGTCAGCTCATGCGGCCGGGATTGAGCCTCCCGGCCGGATCGAACGCCGCCTTGACGCGGGCGGTCACGCCCGCAAGCGGTCCGGGCGGCGGCTGAAATACCGCCGTCAGCGCGCGCACCTCGCGAGGCGCCTTGACGAGCGTCGCGTGGCCGCCTTGCAAGGCCCCCCGCACCCGCTCGGCACCGGCCTCCTCGCCCGCGCCGATCCAAATCAGACCACCGCCCCAGTCGAGCAGATACTCCCGCGGAGCGAGCCTCTCGATGAGGCCCACCGCATCGCTCGGCGGCACCGACAGGCGCCAGACGATCGGATGCGCCGCGAGCGCTTCTGCGCCGCCGACCTCGCGCCAGAAGCGCCGGGAGTCCTCGCCCTCGAGCCACAGAGGCTCGCTCGCGCCCCGGGGCGCGAGCAGCGCGAGCAGCGCCTCCGCGCGCGCGCTCACGGACGGCGTGAAGCCTTCGAGCCGCAGCCCGACGCCGCGGCGGGGCAGGAAGGCGGCCGCCGACACTTCGCAGTCCGAGGCGAGCGCGCCGATCATCGAGCGGACCGCGGCCGCGAGCGGCGTTTCCGGCAAGAGCAGCGTGCGCTCGTGCTCCGGCGCCGGATGCACTCGGACGGTGACTTCCGTCAGCACCGCGAGCGTTCCCCAGGAGCCCGCGAGGAGCTTCGGCAGATCGTAGCCCGTCACGTTCTTGACGACCCGGCCTCCGGCCTTGAACCGCTCTCCTCGTCCCGAGACCGCGCGGAAGCCGAGAAAGTGATCGCGGGCCGCGCCCGCCGTGATGCGGCGCGGCCCCGAGAGGTTCGCCGCGAGCACTCCCCCGATCGTGGGGGTCCCCGAGGCGCCGAGGAGCCGCGACCAATCCGGTGGCTCGAACGCCAGTCGTTGCGCATGCTCTGCGAGCGTGCGCTCCACCGCCGCGAGCGGCGTCGCCGCGCGGGCGGTAAGGACGAGCTCCGCGGGCTCGTAGTCCGCGATACCGCTCAGGGCTGAGACATCGAGCGTCTCCGCGGCGACGGGCCTGCCGACGCTGCGCTTCGAGCCGCCGGCGACCGGCTCGAGCGGGCAGGAGGTCGTCGCGATGATCTCGGCGACATCCGCCTCGTCACGTGGCCGCAGCATGCGGTCGCCTCAAAACCGAGGCAGATCGGCGAACCGCCCCGCCCCGCCCTCGCGCCGCCCCGCCGCATCCTCGGATCGTCCCGCCGCACCGGCCGGTCGTCCCGTCCCGGAATGCACGTGCATCCGCCCCTCCTCGGCGCATCGATGCAGGCTCGGGAAGACCTTGCCGGGATTGAAGCGCGCCTCGGGGTCGAACGCGCGCTTCACTCGGTGCTGGATCTCGAGGTCCGCAGCCGTGAACTGATAGGTCATCAAATCCCGCTTCTCGAGCCCGACGCCGTGCTCGCCGGTGAGCACGCCACCCACGTCGACACAGAGCTTGAGGATCTCGGCGCCGAACGCCTCCGCCCGCTCGAGCTCGCCCGGCAGGTTCGCATCGTAGAGGATGAGCGGGTGCAGGTTGCCGTCGCCGGCATGAAACACGTTGGCGACGCGCAGGCCGTAGCGCTCGGACATCTGGTAGATGGCGCGCAGAACGCGGGGCAGCTCGCGGCGCGGAATCGTCCCGTCCATGCAGTAGTAATCCGGGCTCAGCCGCCCGACGGCCGGAAAGGCGGCCTTGCGGCCGGCCCAGAAGGCGAGCCGCTCCGCCTCGCTCTCGGAGGCCTTGCAGCTCGATGCGCCGTGCGCGCGGGCGAGCTCGCTCACCCTCGCGAGGAGGAAGTCCACCTCGGCCGCCGGCCCGTCGAGCTCGACGATGAGCAGCGCCTCGGCTTCGAGCGGGTAGCCCGCGTGCACGAACGCCTCGGCGGCGTGGATGGCCGGCCGGTCCATCATCTCCATGCCCGCCGGCACGATCCCGGCGGCGATGACGGCCGCCACGCAGGCGCCCGCGCCCTCCGTCGTGGGAAAGCCGATGAGCAGCGCCCGCGCGCTCGGCGGCCGGCGCAGGATGCGCACGGTCACCTCGGTGACGATGCCGAGCAGTCCCTCCGAGCCGGTGATGAGGCCCAGCAAGTCGTAGTGTCCCGCGTCGAGATGCTTGCCACCGAGCCGGACGATCTCGCCGTCCGGCAGCACGAGCTCGGCCCCGAGCACGTTGTTCGTGGTGAGGCCGTATTTGAGGCAGTGCACCCCTCCCGAGTTCTCCGCGACATTACCTCCGATCGTGCAGGCGATCTGGCTCGAAGGGTCTGGCGCATAGTAGAAGCCGCGGTCCGCGACGGCGTGTGTGATCGCGAGATTCGGCACCCCGCTTTGCGCGACGACGCAGCGATCGTCGTAGTCGATCGCGAGGATGCGGTTGAGCTTGCCGAGGCCGATCACGATCGCATCGGCCGCCGGGATGGCTCCGCCGGAGAGGGACGTGCCCGCGCCGCGCGCGACGATGCTCAATCCCTCGCGATGCGCGAGCCGCAAGAGGTTCGACACCTGGTCCGAGGTCTGCGGAAGCGCGACGGCGAGCGGCTTCTGCCGGTAGGCGGTCAGAGCGTCGGTCTCGTACGCCGCGAGTTGAAGCTCATCCTCGATGAGGCTCCCCGGCGGCGTGATCGAGCGCAGCGCGCGCAGGATCTCGGGTCTGCGCTCGAGGACGGTCCGGTCGGGCTCGGGAAGCGAGACCACTCGGCCTCAGCCGGCCTTTCTGCGCTCCGCGGCCTGGGCTTCGCCGTGCACCTTCAGCACGACGGAGAAGCCCGAGCGGGCGAGCATCGAGATGAGTTGCGGCGAGAGCGTGAAGGCGAGCTCGCTTCCGCCCACCACCTCCACCAGCAGCTCCACCGTCGCCCCCTCGGACTGCAGCCGCGAGAAGAATGGCTGCGAGCGCCGCAGCTGCACCACGGCCTGCAGGAGCACCGCCTCCGTCTCGACGACTCCGCGCAGACTCGCGTCGAGCTCTCGGAACTCGCTCGTCCAGTAGCTCTCGTGATACGTCCCGTCGAGGAGGCGGCCCTGGGCGGTGCGCCGGGCGTCGCCCGCCTTCCAGCTGTGCTGCGGCTCGAAGCCGAGCGCGCGCGTGATCTCTCGGGGATCGATGCTCGGGTGCCGGATGCTGAGCGAGACCGTGAAGGTATCGAGATTCATGGCAGGGACGAGATCGGCCACCTGGCGCTCCTCCTGGAAGCGCACAGCATGAGGCAGTGCGGTCCGAGCCGCAACCATCCGCCCCGGCGCCCGAACGGGTGCGGCGCGCCGCCCGCGTGCGATGAGTCGCCCGGCTCCGAGCGCGCCGCGCGCCTACCCGGGCTCGCCGGGCTTCGGCGAGCCCTCGAGCCACGCGCGGCCTTCGGCGTAGAGCTTCTGCACCTCCGGACCGCGCAGGCCCGGCAGCCCCGACTTCTTGACGGGGTAGCCGAGCCGCGTCTGTAGGTACGCGAGGTGCCGGTACCCCTCCGGAAAGCTCGCGAGCAGCTGCGGGTCGAGCCGCAGAGCGGCCCCGGGCGCTACGGGATCGATGCGGTCCTTCTCGTAGATCGGCTGCCGGCGCACCATGCCCCAGCGCCCGGCTCGGCGCTCGAAGAAGTCGTAGAACCGTCCGGTGCACACGACATCGCACGGCACTCCATCGACGGGCGCGCGCTGATTGATCGTCATCTTCGTTTGCGCGATCGCTCTCGCCCCGGCGATGTCGCAGGTGAAGCCGCCGTGAAAGTGAAGGATGCTGACGCCTCTCTCGAACCCCTCGCGCCGCGCGCGGACGAACTCGCTCGCGGGCGCCTGCAGCCAAGTCGCGGTCATCCAGCCGTCCTCGTGCCAGAGCGCGGCGAAGCGCTCCCAATCTCCGCTGTCGCTGTAGATGATCCACCGGTCGACGATCTCCCGGATCGTCTCTCGCTCGGCGTTGATGTCGCTCGACATTGCGGTACCCTCTCGAGACGCAGCGAAACGTGTCGCCACAGTTTCGGCCTGCCTGCGCGGGGAGCGCGCATAGAAAGAGGCCCGCCGGGAGGCGGGCCTCTACCTAGACACTGCCAGTGCAATATCAAGACGGCTTCGACGAGGTCGTCTTCTTCTTGCTGTGATGATGGCTGTGGTGGTGCGTCTTGGCTTTCGTATGATGCGTCGTGGTGGTGCTGGCCGACGAATCCGCCGCGAACACCACCGGACCTGCGAGCAACAGCAACCCGATCACGGGAACCAGCTTTTTAAACACGGTCATCTCCAATGAAAAGCCTGGCGGCAATAACACTCGAGTCGCCCCGAAGCGCGCGAACCGCAGGAATGCGCGCTTACGCCGTCCTGCGTCGCACGAGCGCCTCGTGGGCGCGTGCACGAGCGCGTGCACACTACAATACTTGACATTGGAGTTGCAGCCTTAGTTCGGCCCTCAACGCATTACAAAAACTTCATTACAAAAAATTCAGCTTATCCCCAGCGTATTTGCTCGGGGCCCGGCGCAGCGACGACATAAGGATCCGCCATGCGCCCGCGGGTGAGCGCAGAGCGGACAGCCGGACGCGCGGCGACGGCGCGCATCCACGCCATGGCGTGTGGCGTTGCGGCATCGCTCACGAAGCCGGCGCAGAGTGGCGGCAGATACTTGAAATAGGAGAAGACGGCGATGTCGGCGAGCGAATACGCCGAGCCGGCAAGCCACTGCGAGCCGGTGAGCTGCGACTCGATCTTTCCGGCCGCCGCCTCGACGCGCACCCTCGCGCGTGCAAGCTGCTCCTCGCCGAGGCCACGGACGGCCGCCTTCCAGACCTCCCGCCTCTCCTTCGTGGGAATGCGCTCGAGGGCGGACGAAAGCTCGCCGGGCGCGAGCGCGCTCAGCGCGCGCGCGCCGTACGCGCTCCACGCGAGCTCGCTCACCGACGCGGAGAAGCCGTCGTCGACATATTTCTGCCACACCCGCACTTCCCAGCGGCCGCGCGCATCGGCAGGCATGAGGGGCCGCTCGGGGAACGCCTCGTCCAGGAACTCGCAGATGTAGCTCGCCTCGGTGTACGCCGCCCCGCCGTGCACGAGGACCGGCACCTCGCCCGTCTCGCTCAGCTGCAGGAATTCCGGCCGGTGCTGCTCGAAGGCGAGGACGTCGAGATAATGGCTCGAGTACTCGAGCCCCTTCTCCTCGAGACAGATCATGACCCGCGCCGATGCGCCGTTCGGCTCCCAGTGATAGAGCTCCAGCATCTCTCGTCTCCCTCGGTCAGGCGGACGCCGCGGCGGGACGCTGCGGGATGCGCGTGCGCGCACGCATCTCGCGCACGGCGGGACGCTCCTCCATGCGCCCGATCCACGCCATGGTGTGCGGCGTCAGGCTCTCGTTGACGATCTCGGGAGACCACCTCGCGACGAAAGCGTAGAAGTTGAGCAGATCGATGTCGGCGAGAGAGAAGCTCGGCCCGGCGATCCAGGGCGAGCGGGCGAGCGCCGCCTCGATGCGCCGCGACGCCTCCTGCACGCGCCGATGCGACTCGGCGAGCTCCGCGGGCGGCGTCTCCTGCAGATACGCGCGGCGCCATGCGCGGCGCCGATCGGGGTCCGGGACGCCCGCGATGATGCGCTCCACATCCTCGCGGGTGCGGGCCCCGACGAACGCGGGCACGATCCGGTTCCAGTGGATCATCATC
>JASHSR010000149.1 GCA_030038645.1 Gammaproteobacteria bacterium | reverse complement strand
GCGAACAGCCCCATCGTGGAGACGGTCATCGAGGATTTCACCGCCTACAAGAACCGCAATAGCGGAATGTGGACCCGCGGTGAGATGGACCTGTTCAAGAACTTGAAGCTGGCCGACAACGGCATCGGCTACACGCATGCGTCCGGCAACTTCGGTCGCTCCCCCTTTACGTCACGAGTGGTCGACTCGCTGTTCGTGGGCGAAACCGAGAACATCGGCAACCCTAGGACGCCGGCGGAAATCGCTTACGGCCGCAGCTTGCCGGAGCCCAAACTCCCGGATTTCCCGATCCGCGGCTATGAGTTCTACGATTACCGTCATCAACTGGACAATGTCACCTTCGTGAATTTCCAGGACAACGCCACCCGCAAGACGGGAGCGATCTCTTACCTCCTGTATACCAGCTTCGGAATGAGCTCCAACAACACCGTACAGCGCGCGAAATTCATCAACGCCAAGCCGGTGTATTTCCCACCGATGGAGCACAAGTGGAGCAACGATGATTACGGCAATGGGAGCTATAAGACCGCGGTGTTCCACGACGTGGACGGCTCGGTCAGCGGTATCCCGGACTCCTACATTCTCATCAACGACAAAAATGACGGAATCGCCATCGACCACACCTGTGAGATCAAGCCGACCTGGAATGCCGCGGTGTGCAAGGGCGATATCGGACGCTTGAGTGTTGGCGGCCCCGGCGGCGGCGGCGGTTTGCGCGGTTTCCCCGGCTTCGGCGGCTTCGGCGGTTTCGGCGGGGCCCCTGGCGCAGGTCCTGCCAGAGGCGCACCCGCCGGTCCCGGCGCAGCCACCGGTCCTCGCCCAGGCGCCGGTCCTGGCCTAGTGGCAGTTCGTGGCGGGCCCGCCGCACCGACTGGTCGGCCCGGCGGTCGCGGGGGACCTCCTCAGCCGCCAGTCACTCTCAGCCGCAATGGCAAGGAGGTCACCCTAACCGGTCAAACCAACATACGCGCCGGCACCGAGATCAAGGTGACTACCGAAAGGCCGTCCGTCGTACTGAGCCTCAGCGAACTGGATAGGGGCTCGTGGGTGATCTTCGATCTGCCGGGATTCGCCACTGCAGCCTCGGGTACGTCGCAGGACAGCCTGCATGCGCTGCGCGAGGCCAGCGTCACCTCGTACTACAAGGGCAAGGGCTCGCTCTGGGTCAAGGTTGTCTCCAACGGTGAAGGCGCCCGCATCAGCGGCCCTGGCGCCGGAGGAACCAGCGTCCAGGTCAGCCGGTAAGCTGGATCCTGTCGTATGAGCAAGAGCCCCCGGCCGTGCCGGGGGCTTCCCCAACGCTGAGAACCGGCGCCTCGACACGCGCGCACGATAGTCGCTTGGCCAATCGGCATTTTTTGCCGTTAGCTATCGTCCATAAAAAATACGGGGCTTGCAGTCCCGAATGGGAGAGGACCATTGGTGCCGAATTTGTGAGATTCACACCCTCGGCCGGCTTGGGAGTCTACGCTGCACATACCGGATTCTGGGCGGCGTTCGTCGTCGCGCGACTGACGGGCCCGGTTCAGGGCCGGATAGATCAGCGTGGGAATGACGCCACAGCCCTCGCATCGAGACAAGATTCCGCAGCTCACTCCGGAGCGCTCGTTGCAGCGCACGGTGTAGCGTTCGCGGTGCTTTACGCCGGCCTCGGTGTCGCAGTCTTTGGAAGGTATTCAGTCGCGCTGTTCCGGAGTCAGCCAATCGCCGCACTTACAGTCATCGGCAGCGGCGCAGCTCTCTGCTGCTGGGCGCTTCTGTATTTCCGTTCTTGGAGGCTTCGAGCGGTGGTGTCAGTCGGGCACGAGCTGGCAACAACCGGGCCGTTTCGCCTTCTGCGACATCCGATCTACATGGGATTGAATCTGCTGGCTCTGGGTTCGGCACTATGGGTTCCAACCCCAATGGTCTGCCTCTCGTTCGTCTTGATGTGCGTAGCGGGTGATCTCCGCGCCCGCGCCGAGGAATCTCTACTCCTACGCACGTATGGGAGTGCCTATGAACGCTACTGCGCACGCACCTGCCGCTTTCTCCCACGTCTGTATTAGCGGCACTATCGGGTCTCGACCGGCTGGCGGCCCGTGGTGGCGCCACTGACGGCCAAAAGGGGATTACCGCGTACCACCGAGTGCCACCTCCTCGCCGATAGCACCAGTCCGATCGCGCGCAAGGCGCTCCGCAGTACCTTTTAGCCGCCGGTCGGAACCCACGAGAGCTGACGTTCCCACGACCGCTTTCCGACCGATCCAAAACGTGATAATCCCTTTCCGAGTTCGTGTTGCCGCGTGCAGTGAACAGGAGGCTGGAATGTCTGGAGCGCAACTGGCCGTTGATGATTGGTCGCAGCATCGCAAACCTATTGACGATGCTGCTGCGCAAGCGATGCTGCAAATGTGGCAAGCCGAGCGGGCAAAGCTCGGGTTCGCTTACTTTCGTTCAGGAGGCGGCATCATGCAGACCGGACATGCGACACTCCATCGCGCAACCGCAACACTCCTGACACTTGATACCGGCGGAAGCCGACTGGTCGTCCTGCTTGGGAAGGCGCGCTTCGAGTTCGGAAACCTTGGATTTCTCACTCCGGATTTTTGCGGCGTATACGACGTCGAAGGCTTGTCCGTCTACCTCGGCAACAACGACTGGCTGTGCTTGTTCTCTGATCACGGAGACTTCGATCCGTATCTCTTGGCGCATCAATTCGGTCTCGTTGCCGAGTGAAAAGAGAATTGTGCCAGCATGAAGCAGGAGGAGATCATGTCGCGAGTACTATCGGGCGGCTGCCTATGTGGCGGCGTGAAATACGAGATCAGTGGCGATTTGTTCATGGCTGCCTATTGCCACTGTTCCATGTGTCGTAAGGCGCATGGTTCCGCCTTTCGCCCTCGTTCTCTCGTTTGGGCCAAGGACTTCCGATGGGTTCAAGGCGACAGTTCGGTTGCGGAATACATTTCGTCGCCCGGCGTACACCGGACGTTCTGCCGCAATTGCGGTTCGCCCCTGATCGCCTTCTCGGATCAATACCCGACGATCTTCAATTTGCCACTCGGAACTTTGGATGGTGACCCAGGGATTCGACCCGAGGCGCATTGGCACGTCGCTTCCAAGGCACCGTGGTTCGAGATTACAGACAACCTGCCGCAGTACCCGGAATTCCCCCCAATGCCGTCAGAGGCGAGCGCACCCTCCTAGCCACGAACGACAGAGGACATCTGATGGCGGGTTTAGAGCGTCATTACTTAGAAAACGAAACAACTCACAGGGTCCGTTAGAGAACGAAACATGAATAAAAAGATGGGTCTGGAACAGGGGCTTGCGAGCAGCTTTAAATCCTTGCATGGCTGTGCGGTTACCGCGAACGCTGACGAAGAAACGCAATGCCCTGGCCTACGAGCTCGGTCAGCTCGAGGCGCGACTTGCCCAAGTGCGTGAAGAGCTGCGGGCGCTCGATTACGCCCTCAGACTTCTTGATCCTGCCTGGAAGGCGCCCCGCAAGGCACACAAGCCACCGATCTCTCGTGGGCTGCGGCACGGTGACATCGCCCGAACTTGCCTGAGCATCCTGCGAGAGATGCCCGGGCTTGCAACGCCCGCCCCGACTGACTACGTCGCAGAAGAATGCGGGGTGAGACTGACGACGCGGGCCGCGCGAGAGGATTTCTCCTCGTCCGTGGCGATGGCCCTTCGCCGCTACGAGCGCAAGGGCTTGCTTGAAATCTCTGGCAAGCACCCTGCGACCGGTGCCTTGAGTTGGCGCGTACGCGATGAGGATGACGACAACTCTAGTTCCGCGAGGCATCCCCGCCGGCTAGCTTCCTAGGGAGCAGGACACGCGAGTTTGTCCGATCGCCGCTTCCCGATAATGCGAGCCCACTCGCGTTCTGCGGTGCCTAAGCGGGCTCTCCATCTTCGCCTCTTTCCGCCGCGACACGAACTAGACATCGAGCGATTTGGGCTTCTGAGCGTTACACACCGGGTCAGCGTGCGGATGGCCATCGAGATACGTTGCCCGTCTTCGCGACGTTCACCCGTTTGCGACAACGATCAATGCTGCGGCGGGTCACCGCGACCATGTGTATCTGAGCGATGCCTGGGCGCGCTGCAGGCGAAGTTCGCCGCCACATCGGTGCTCCCCGTTCCTTTGTACCGCGCAACCTCTGGGTAGGGACACAGCGGACGCGTGCGGATGATGCCGCTCGCCGGATCACCATTCGTGCGGTATTTCGTGGCGATGATTGCCTGCGGCGCAACGCCCTTCTCCACCCAGCGGTCGAGAGCGCTCAGCATCGTGGTGCCGAATGTGTTCGGTCCCGATCCTCCAAAGCCATGCGGCATTCCCGGAACCATGTAGAGACGGGTAAAGCGCTCGGCGTCCCTGCGGCTCATCCGGGTGACCACCGCCTCGTAGTAAGCGACGGTGGCGAGCGGCGATATCACCGGATCACTCCAGCCGTGGTAGAGGATCAGCTTGCCGCCTCTTGCCTCGAAGGCCGTCAGATCGGGATTCGTGGCATTGAGGATGTGCCCCAGCGCTGCATCGTCGCGGTCTGCGTCGTGCTCCACGTCAGCGGTCAGCAAGTCCGGATGAGGGTTCTGCATGAGGTCGGCGAAACCCTGGAGAAGACCGTAGTAGGCGCTCTGGCCACGAGCAGGGCCCGAAACGGCGAGAGCCCAGCCGATCGGACCGCCTGTCTCACCTCCCGGCACCAGTCCGGGGAAGATCTGCCTGCCCTGCGAATCGCGCGGACCTGCATAGATCTTTTCCAGTGCCGTAATCTGCGGCGCCGTCAGGCAGCTCGGGGACTCCGGTCCGTGACACAGGAGCACACTCGGCTTGAAATCGCACCGCCGCGGATCCTCGATCAGCCCATCCTTGAGTCCATCGAGGACGTCGCACTGCTCGAGTACCGCCGCTTGAACCGCTGGCCACTTGTTGGCCGGAATGTAACTGGCGGGGTCCTTATCGGTTGCCTGGACGTCCCACTCCATGTGGGCGTTAAGCTGAGTGATGGACGCTGCCGGCGCGCCAGCGATCACCCCGTCGTAGTCCGCGGGATAACGCTGCGCTTCCATCAACCCCTGCCGGCCCCCGTTCGAGCAGCTGTCGAAGTACGAGTGCTCGGGAGCGCGGCGATAGAAGGCGCCAATAATCGCCTTGGCCCTCTCTGCGGTTTCGTGCACGGCACGGTAGCCGTAGTCGATGATCTTCTCGCGATGTCCCAGCGCCCACTTGCCGTCATTTAACGATGCCGCCTCATGCCCAGTATCCGTGGAGGAGGTCGCATACCCGTCCATCAACGCGGACTGTAGAGTGGGATCATTGCTCGTGATCACGCCGGGCGCCCCATAGGTGATGCTCCCCGCAAGCGCGCCGTTGCCGACACCGAGGTACCTGCCGTTCCAGCCGCTCAGCGGCATCCACACCTCGAACTCGATGTGCGAATCGCTCGAGGGCGCGATGATCCCCTGCACGCGGCAGAATGCGGGCAGGCGCTCGAAGGCTCGCAGCTCATCGGCAGGCAGCGCAGCCGGCCGCAGCCCGGGCACCCTGAACGATCCCGCCTCGACAACTTGCGCCGCCGTGATCGTCGTGGTCGACAATTTCAGCGCGGTGAGACTGGCGCACGGGGCGGCAAACACCGGTGCGGTCGCGAACAGGACTCCGGCGAACAAGGCAGGTAGTGCGATTCTCATTAGTCTTGGCTCCGCAGTCGGGACACGATCAGTTCGCTCGCTTTTTCTTCGCCTCTTCTCGCCACCATGCGAAGGGGGCATCGAGCACTTTGAGCTGCCGCAGGTTCGGCACCGGGCCGGCGTGGGGACGGGCGTCGAGATACATGACGCGCTGGGACGAGGCGCTGAACGCTGGCCAATGCGGCAGCCCGGGACCGTTGGGATTGCCCGTCCGGCGGTGCGGGGACGGTGTCTCATCGAGCGCGCCGGCAGGCGAAGTTTGCCGCCACATTCGTGTTGCCCGAGCCCTTGTATACCGCCACCTCGGGGTAGGGGCACAACGGGCGGGTTCGATCGACGCGGCCGTCTCTGATGCGCGATGCGATGATCCGGTCCGGCGCGCGGCCGTGCTCGACCCACTGCTCGAGCGCGGTGAGCATCGGGGCTGCGAATTGGTCGGTGCCGTCGCCGCCGCGGCAGTGATTCATCCCGGGCACCATGAAGAGCCGGTAGTCCTCTGCGATACGACTCGTTCCTCCCATCGTCCGTGCGACGCTCAGATAATAGTCGACACTGCTGAGCGGGGAGATGTCCGGATCGGCCCAGCCGTGATACTGGATGAGCTTGCCACCGTGCGCAAAGAAGGGGCGTAGGTTGGGATCGACAGCGTTGGTGAGCGCTATGTTGCTGTGGTCGGCGCGTGCCACGAGCTGATCGATGGTGACGGTACGGTAGTCCCAGTGCGGGTCTTGGAACACCAGGTCGGCGAATATGCTGGGAAACCTCGACAGTA
Organism: Gammaproteobacteria bacterium; assembly: GCA_030038645.1. Lineage (GTDB taxonomy): Bacteria > Pseudomonadota > Gammaproteobacteria > Steroidobacterales > Steroidobacteraceae > JASHUC01. Next base: position 1,935 of record JASHSR010000149.1, on the reverse strand, counting down.
CCGCCGGTGAGCCGGGGTCAGCGCCGCCCGCGTCCCAGGCCGACTCCGATCCGGGCAATAGCCTCGGGAAGAGAATCGCGTGCGTACGCGTGTTGGTGAGCGGCGCATAGAGCCTGCGCGCCGTCTCCACCTGCGCGGCCGTGAGGCACGTCGAATCATTCCTGCCGCGAGTGCATTCGATCTGGCCGGGATCGAATTTGCAGTGCAGCGGATCCGCGATCACCCCGTCGGTGACCCCGTCGAGCGCGTCACAGGCCTTGAGCACCGCCGCGTGCAGCAGCAGGAGCTTATCCGGCGGCAGGAAGCTCGCCGCGCTCCGGTGCATCGTCTCCGCGCCCGCGAGAACGGCCGCGGCGAGATGCGTGCCATCGTTCGCCGGGTCGCCGGCAATGATGCCGTTGAAATCGGTCGGGAACCGTTGCGCCTCCATCAAGCCCTGGCCGCCTCCGGTAGAGCAGCCGCTCCAATAGGACGGTACCGCCGCAGTACGATAGTAGGCTCTGATGATGGCCTTCGACTGCACCGCCATCAGGTGCACGGCCCGGTAGGCGTTATCGATCAGCTTCTGGGGATGCCCGAGTGCGAAGCTGGCGTCCCAGACGCTCCCCTCGTGACCGGTGTCCGTCGATGCCGTGGCGTAACCGCCAGTGAGCGGCGTGATCATCTCCGGATACCAGATCTCGCCGGAAAGGCCACCGTTTCCGACCGCCAGGAACCGGCCGTTCCACCCTTGCACAGGCAACCACAGCTCGAATTTGATGAGCGAGTCGGGCACGGGGCTCACCTGCGCGGCGACGCGGCAGAAGGCCGGCAGACCCTTGTACGACGGTTGCTGTCCAGGGGGAGCGAGCGAGAACGGCTTCGCCGGGACGAATGCCCCGGCGGGAACGATCTCGGCGAGCGTGATTCTCGTGTGCGGCAGCCTCAGCATCGCAAGCCGCCCGCAATTGCCACCCGTCACCGAGACGACTCCGATCTGCGCGACCGCAGGCCGCACACACACCAACGCGATCGCAGCGGGTGTCGCGCTGATCCATGTCTGTCCCCACTTCATCGACGTCTCCCCGTTATGCCTTCGTGCGGCACCTCAAAGCCGCCTGCGCGCTCTTATCGCTCTGAGCGGACGGCAAAATTGTTAATTCTGTCCGCTTCTCTGACCCCTGCACTTTGCCGCGCGTCTCAGGGAAAAAGGGGTGGCGCTTGCGGCCAGAGCCCGGCGTGACCTTCCGTTCGGCACGGTGCTGCCGGAGTTTCCTCCAGCGCGTCCTCGAAAGTGTACCTGCAGTAAAGGCAGCCGCGTGGTGGAAAGCGGAGGCACTAGGCTAAACCGGCCCAGGCAAGGAAGCGGTGGTCAGATGCGTCGTAACCCCTCACTTGATCCACACCCAGGGTCCGGTCGGCAGGATGAGCCAAGCTAAAACCCGGTGACCGTACTGGGTATGCCTGAGGCAACCCAGAATGCGACCCACTCCGACCGGCAGGCGCAGGTCTTGCGGATCGCTCATGACTATCTGGCTGGGGAACTGAGAAAAGCCAACCGCGGTGCCCCGTCGGGCACGATCCGCTTCGTGCCGGCCTAAACAAGGCCCGGGGCGTTCCACGGAGCTCGTCAGGCCCCCCAAGCCCAGTGGTGGCAGCGTCGCTCGAGCATGGAGCTTGTCCAGCTTGCTTGCGACGGAGCTGAGCACAGCGCCGCCGATGTGCGCGATCTGTGCCCTCCGGGGGTAATATGCGGCTCCGCCGCCTCTGCGGACATCTGACCACAGCGCGGGCAGAAAGAATACGGCCGCCCGAGCGTATTGGCGTGCCGAAAAAAGGAACAATGACAACCGGGTCCGGATCTGCGCTTCGATCTGCCGCCACGCTAGATGAGGATACGTGGGAGGATCTGCTCTCCTTCATCGAAGAGCGTCGGGTCATTCCGATCGTCAGCCC
>JASHSR010000148.1 GCA_030038645.1 Gammaproteobacteria bacterium | reverse complement strand
CGTGGCACATCGTGGAAGTGCTCGTTCAGACACACGACGCGCTTCCAGATATTTTCTTCTCTTTCCTGATTGGTTGAGACTCTGAGCTGTGCCCAAAGCAAAACAATCGAAAGTGCACCAAATGCTAGAAAAGTGGGTGACGAAACATCTATTGCCCATCGCAGAGTTCGGCCGCCGAACCACCACGCTAGGGTAGCAACAGCGATAATTAGCGCCGCGACAACCGCAGTCAACACCTCGTACCGCTTGAACTCCAACCGACGCCAAAAACTCTTGAGGGGTTTAGTCATCTCAGTTGCCAACGTGCAGGTCTTTCCTGTGCCTGCTGCTTCAGCGGCGACGAATTCCTATCCATCGCAGAACTCGGATCAGAAACATTAGAATGAGATTTTACAGCCGGATCCGAGTGGGCCAACAAGGAGCCCCACTAATTATTGGGACTTTAAGGCATTTATCGCGGTGTTCCTCCCGATTGCCCGCTCCGGCGGGTCCGGCCGTGTTAAGGCGACTTTGCGGGCGAGCATGACGTCGCCGCGCCGTAGCGCGATCACGAATGCGGGCTGAACAGGCCGAGGTACTTCGCCACGAGATCGTGCCCGAACATCAGCATGAGCCAGCCTGCCGCGGCGAGGAACGGTCCGAACGCGATGGGTGTCCCTCGATCTTTTCCCTTGATCGACAGGATTGCGATACCCGCCACGGCGCCCACGGCAGCGGCGACCAGGACGATGGGCAGCAGCATCTGCCACCCGAGCCAAGCGCCGAGCGCGGCGAACAGCTTGAAGTCGCCGTAGCCCATCCCTTCCTTCCCGGTGGCGAAGCGAAAGAGGTGGTAGATGCTCCAGAGGCTCAAATATCCCGCGACGGCGCCGATCAGACTCGACCGCAGGTCCACCGGCACCGCCGCGTCTCCCGGCTGCGGCCCCCAGAGACTGAGCACCAGCCCGAGCCACAGGAGCGGGAGGGTGAGATTGTCGGGAAGGAGCTGGCGATCGATGTCGATGAAGGTGAGTGCGATGAGAAACCAGGTGAGGACGAGCCCGGCGAGAGCCGGCCAGCCGAAGCCGAGCCGCCAGGCGACGAGAGCGGACAGCACGCCGGTGAGCGCCTCGACGAGCGGATAACGGACGCCGATCCGCGCACCGCAGGCGGCGCAGCGGCCCCCGAGCATGCAGTAGCTCAGGATCGGAATGTTCTGCAGCGCCGTGATCGGCGCCTTGCACGAGGGGCAGGCCGAGTGCGGGACGATGAGATTGAAGCGCTCCCGAAGTGTCTGGGTCGTCTCGAGCCCCGGGGTCGTGTGGGGGCCCGAGGCTGCGCCCTCGCGCGCGAGCTCCTCGCACTGCTCGCGCCATTCCCGGTCGAGCATGATCGGTAAGCGGTAGATGACGACGTTGAGAAAGCTGCCGACGATCAGACCGAGCACCAAGCAGCTCGCGATGAAGAACGCGGGGGAGGCCGAGAGGGCGGAGAGGACTGCGGTCATCCGGCCGGATCCGGCCTGTCAGGACGGCGCGAGGATGGCCGCAAGGCGCAGCGTTGAGGGATCGAACACCGCGAGGAGGGGGATACCGCGCCCAATCAGGACCATCGTGTCCGGCTGGTCGGTGGCAAGACCCAGTTGTCTCATCTGCCTCGCAAGGGACTGTCGCTGGGCCTTCGTGAAGTTCGTCTCATCGCTTACGCGGCTCAGATGCTTGCGGAGCGTCGCGAGGCCCTGACTCCACGGCTTGAAGTAACGCGGCATCTGGGTCACGTCCACGCGGGCGTAGATCATCGACTTGATCACCTTTTCCCGCGCTTGCTTGTCCGCGGGCAAGGGCGCGCCCAGACCCAGTGGGGCAAACTGTGCCACGTCGGGGTCAGGCTTGGATTGTCGCGGCGGCCGAGCGCGGCTTCGGAGGAGCTGATGTCGGATGCCTGCCCCATCTCCGGCCCGCTTGTCGTCAACGCATAGTAGAGGGGCCGCCCTCTCCAGAGGGTCACGGAGCCGTAGACGAGCGCGCAGAGCTGAACGACGACGATGATGCCGATGTCCCGCGCCAGCTCATGCCCGGTCTTCAAGGGACTGGCAATGACCAACGTCAGCAGGGGGCCCCGTGGCATCACGGCAGAGTCCATCGCAGCGACGGCTTAGACGACCTCGCCCAGCTTGAAGATCGGCAGGTACATGGCGATGACCAGTCCGCCGACCAGCACTCCGAGGACCACCATGATGAGCGGCTCGAGCAGGCTCGACATGGAGTCGACGGCGTTGTCGACCTCGGCTTCGTAGAAGGTCGCGACCTTGCCGGCCATGGTGTCCAGGGCGCCCGATTCCTCGCCCACGGCGATCATCTGCACGACCATGTTGGGGAACAGCTGCACGTTCTCCATCGCGCGTTGCAGGCGCTGGCCGGTGGAGACTTCATCGCGCATCTTCATCACGGCATTCTCGTAGACGATGTTGCCGGTGGCGCCGGCCACCGATTCCAACGCCTCGACCAGCGGGACGCCCGCCGCGAACATGGTGGAGAGCGTCCGAGCGTAGCGTGCAATGGCTGCCTTGTTGAGGATGGGACCGATGACCGGCACTTTCAGGATGACTCGGTCGAGGAACATTCGCATCGCCTTGGAGCGTTTCCTGAAGTACAGGAATGCGTAAACGGCCGCTCCGAATGCGATCAGCAGATAGATTCCCCGGTGCTGGACGACATGCGAGATGTTGATGACCAGCTGCGTAAAGGCCGGAAGCTCGGCGCCGAAGCCCTTGAAGAGGGACTCGAACTCCGGGATCACGAAGATCATGAGGACGATGGTGACGATCACCGCAACGACCACGACCGCCGTCGGGTAGAAGAGAGCCTTTTTGACCTTTTTCTTCATCGCCTCCGTCTTCTCCTGGTACGTCGCGATCTTGTCGAGCAGGCCTTCCAGCGCACCGGCGTGCTCGCCCGCTTCGACCAAATTCACATAAAGGTCGTTGAAGTACAGCGGGTGCTTCGCGAGCGCCTCATGCAGCGAGCTGCCGCCCTCGATGTCCGCCTTGACGGTCATGATGAGCTTCTGGACGGCAGGCTTCTCGTGTCCGCTGCCGACGATCTCCAGGGCCTGGACGAGCGGAATGCCGGCGGCGAGCATGGTCGCGAGCTGCCGGCTGAACATCGCGATGTCGTCCGGCTTGACCTTGCCGCCCCGTTTGAAGGCCGTGGATTGCTTGCGAATGCGCGAAGCCGCGATGCCCTGGCGTCGCAGGTCCGCCCGCAGAGCCGCCTCGTCGGGAGCCGAGCTCTTGCCCTTGACCCGATTGCCTTTGCGGTCGCGGCCTTCCCAGAGGAAGGGGATGTCGCGCTTGATGGTCTTGACGGTTGCCGTAGCAGTTGCTTGAGCCATGCGTTACGCCCCGCTCTCCATCATTCAGTGGTGACGCTGTTGATCTCTTCGAGACTCGTGACGCCGGCCTTGACCTTCTCGAGGCCCGACCGGCGCAGATCCCACACGCCCGCCTTCGCCGCCTCATCCCCGATTTCGACGGCGCTGCCGCCGGCAAGGATGATGCGCCCGACGGCGTCGGTGACCGGCAAAACTTGATAGATGCCCGTCCGGCCCTTGTAGCCGTCCGTGCAGCTCGAGCAGCCCTTCGGGCCGAAGAGTTTCATCCCGGCCGCCACGTCGGCCTCAGAGAAGCCCTCCTTCAAGAGAGCCTCCTTTGGGATGTCGAGAGGCTGCTTGCACTGCGTACAGAGGCGCCGGGCAAGCCGCTGGGCGATGATCAGGCTCACAGAGGTCGCGATCGCGTACGGCTTGACGCCCATGTCGACCAGCCGAGTGAGCGTCTGGGGCGCGTCGTTCGTGTGCAGCGTGGAGAGGACGAGGTGGCCGGTCTGCGATGCCTTGATCGCGATTTCCGCGGTCTCGAGGTC
>JASHSR010000016.1 GCA_030038645.1 Gammaproteobacteria bacterium | reverse complement strand
GCTGCGGATGGCGCCCGCGATGGCCCGCAGATCGTTGCCGCTCGTCTCCGCGCCTCGAACCGCGGCGGCGAAGTAGCCCGAGCCGGCGTCCCGCACGAAGTCTCGCGCGGCGGTGTCGAGCTCCGGTGGCCCGCCGAATACCACCTCGACCCACGCTCGGGCGTCTGCCGGCAGCTCCACGTTGGGCAGCACCGCCTCGAGGAACGCGGAGGTCGGGCGCTCGTCGAGCTGCGCCGGCAGCACGCCGCCCAGCCAGCGCCGAGCCTCATCCGGCGTCAGGCGGCGCACGGCCTCCTTCTGCCATGTCCGCAGCTGCTGCTCGTCGAAATGCGCCGGCGCGCGGCCGAGGCGCGTCGGATCGAACGCGCGAGCCATCGCCTCGATACTGAGCAGCCCCGGCTCGCCCGACGAGTGGCCGAGGCGAAAGAGGTAGTTGAGGATCGCCGCGGCGAGATAGCCCTGCTCGCGATAGTCGCGCACGCTCGCCGCGCCCCCCCGCTTGGAGAGCGGAGCGCCGGCGCGGTCGAGGAGCAAGGCGAGGTGACCGTACTCGGGAGGCGCGAGGCCGAGCGAGTGCAGAATCAGCAGCTGGCGCGGCGTGTTGGCGAGGTGGTCCTCGCCGCGCAGCACGTGCGTGATGCCCATGCAGGCATCGTCCACCGCGTTGCTGAAGAAGAACGCCGCCGCGCCGTCCGCGCGGCGGACGATGAAGTCGCCGATGTCGTCGGTGAGGACGCTCTGCGGGCCGCGCACCAGATCGGTGAACTCCACTCGCTGCCCCGGCGGCACCCGAAACCGCAGCGCAGGCGCGATGCCCTGCGCGCGCCGGGTCGCCTGCTGCTCGGCCGAGAGATCCCGGCATGCTCCGGAGTATCGCGGCGGGCGGCCGGCCGCGAGCTGCGCCTTGCGCGAGACTTCCAGCTCGAGCGCGGAGCAAAAGCACGGGTACACCGTGCCCGCCGCGGCGAGCCGATCGAAGTAGCGCTCGTAGAGCGGCGCGCGCCGCGACTGCAGGTACGGGCCGCGCTCGTCCTCCCGGCCGGGGCCCGCGTCCCATTCGAGGCCGAGCCAGCGCAGATCCTCGAGCTGCCGGTCGCGGTAGTCCTCGCGGCTGCGCTCGATGTCGGTGTCCTCGACGCGCACCACGAAGCGCCCGCCGCTTCGGCGCGCGAGCAGCAGGTTGAACAGCGCCGTGCGCGCGTTGCCGAGATGCACATCGCCCGTGGGGCTCGGCGCGAAGCGCGTGACCGGTGCGCTCGCCGTGCGAGGGTGCGCGGTTGAGACGGGGATTACCACCGCGACAATGTTACCATCAGCCCGTTGCCGCCAACGGGGGCGCCGAGTTGCTGAACATGATGTCAAAGCAAGCACGAAGCACGATGACGGGGTGTGTCGCGATGGGACTGCTGCTGCTCGGCTCGATCGCGCACGCAGCCTCCACTCCTCCTCCCCAGCCGCCGCCGAGCAGCAGCGAGACGCAGCCGAGCCCGCGCGTGCGCGTGGTGACCAGCATGGGCAGCTTCGTGATCGAGCTGTACCCGGACCGCGCCCCGCTCACGGTTGCGAGCTTCCTGCGGTACGTGCGCGAGGGCCAGTACACCAACACGCTGTTCCACCGCGTCATCGCGAACTTCGTGATCCAGGGCGGCGGGCACGATGCGACGACCTACAAGCTCAAGCCCATCCACGGCTACGTGCCCAACGAGTCCGGCAACGGGCTGCAGAACAAGCGCGGCTGGGTCGGGCTCGCCCGCGCGGCGGCGCCGCACACCGGCAACTGCCAGTTCTACGTGAACCTCGTCGACAATCCGGAGCTCGACCCGCTGCCCACACGGTGGGGATACGCGGTGTTCGGCAAGGTGGTGCAGGGCATGGACGTGGTGGACCGGATCGGCGTCACGCCCACGGGGAGCATGGGCCCGTTCAAGACCGATGCGCCGCTGAAGCCGGTCGTCATCGAGACGATCGAGGTCGTCCCCGTCGGTACGACGACGCCCGAGGGGCCGGTCGTCACGACCCCGAATTCCCTCACGCCTCCTGTACTCTCGCCCAAATAGCGCTGGCGGTGCGCCTGTCGCTCCCCGGTCCGTGAGGGCTCCGCCGTGGCGCGGCTGTTCGTCTCCGACCTGCATCTCGATGCCGAGGCGCCGCAGGCGATCGAGCAGTTTCTCGAGTTCCTGTCGACGCACGCGGCGCAGGCGGAAGCGCTCTACATTCTCGGAGATCTGTTCGAGACCTGGATCGGCGACGACGATCCCGAGCGCGAGAAGGCGCGAGTGTGCGCCGCGCTTCGCGAGCTGACGAGCCGCGGCGTGGCCTGCTTCGTGCTGCACGGGAACCGGGACTTCCTGCTCGCCGCGGGCTTCTGCGAGCGCACCGGCAGCTCCCTGTTGCCGGACCCGGTCGCCGTCGAGCTCGGAGGCGAGCGGGTGCTACTCACGCACGGCGATGCCCTCTGCGTCGACGATCACGCCTACCAGGAGCTGCGCAGCGCCGTGCGCAGCCGCGAGTGGCAGCGGCGCTTCCTCGCCCTGCCCGTCGCCGTGCGCTTGCAGCTCGCCGAGCACGCTCGCGCCGGCAGCCGCGCGCACACCGCTCGCGCCGTGCCGTACATCATGGACGTGAGCGCCTCCGCCGTCGCCGCCGCCTACCGCGCAACCGGCGCCCGCCGGATCATTCACGGCCACACGCACCGGCCCGGCGTCCACGAGCTGCTCATCGACGGCCGGCCCGTGCACCGGATCGTGCTCGGCGCCTGGTACGAGCAAGGCAGCTACCTGCATTACGAGGACGGCCGGTACGAGCTGCGCGAGCTGCCGCGCCCGGGCCCGAGCGCGCGTCCGGCCGGCTAGGCGAGGCGAGCACCCCGGCCCGCCGTCAGGCCCCGCGCCGCACGTGCGGCAGGGTGAGGACCGCCTCGAGCCCGCGGTCGGGCAGATTGTGCAGCACGAGCGAGCCGCCGTGCGCCTGCGCAATGTCGCGCGCGATGCACAGTCCGAGCCCGGTGCCGCCCGTGTCGCGGTTGCGCGAGGACTCGATGCGGTAGAAGGGCTCGAATACGCGCTCGAGCTCCTCGGGAGGCAGCCCCGGCCCCTCGTCCCTGACGCGCAGCGTGAGCGCCGCGCCGTCCTCCACGACGACGGTCGCGCGAACGCCGAAATGGATGGCGTTCGAGATGAGATTCGTGAGGCAGCGCTTGAGAGCCTGTGGCTTTCCGCGGCAGGCGCCGCGGGTGCGCCCGCGGATCGTGACGCTCGCGCCGATCTCCGCGAATTCGGACTGGATCGTCTCGAGCAGCGCGTCCACGTCGACGGGCCTCGCGGCCTCGTCGTCGCTCAGTCCCTTGAGCAGCGCGAGCGCGCCGCGCACCATGCTCTCCATCTCATCGAGATCGCGGCCGAAGCGCTCCCGCACATCCTCCGCGTCGGCGAGGGTCTCGACGCGCAGCCGCATGCGCGTGAGCGGCGTCTTCAGATCGTGCGACATCGCGGCGAGCACTCGCGTGCGGCTGTCGACGTAGCGGCGCATCCGCTCCTGCATGGTGTTGAACGCGCGCGCCGCTTCCCGCAGCTCCTGCGCGCCGGACTCCTTGAGCGGGGGCTGGCTCACGTCGCGCCCCACCGCCTCCGCGGCGCGCGCGAGATTCGACAGCGGCCGCGTGATGCTGCGCGCGAGCACGTACAGCACGATCGCGGTCGCCATGGTGAGCAGCACCAGGTTGAGCACGAGGCTGTGGGGCAGCAGCGGCCCGCGCCGCCCCTGCGCGACGCGGAACTGCAGCGCATCGCCGTCGGGCAGAGTGACGCTCACGTCGTAGAGGCGGCCGCCGAGCTCGTAGCCCTGCGGAGGCTGACGCGTGACGCTGATGACGCGCTCCGCGACGCTGCTCGGCGCACGCACCACGACCCCGTAGTCCGGTCCGAGAAGGAATTTCAGCTGCTGCTCGAGCGCCAAGCGGAAATCGGACACCGCAACGGGCGCCGGCACGCGCGGCGGCGGCAGCGCGAACGGCGGGGGCGCTCCCACCTCCCCGCGCAGCTCCGCCGA
>JASHSR010000147.1 GCA_030038645.1 Gammaproteobacteria bacterium | reverse complement strand
CTCCACCCGCGGATTGAATTGCCACGACGCACTCCGTGCTGTCATTGCCCCGGTCATGAGGAGCACGGCGCTCGCAACAACCGTGCCGCTGCGCCGGACCGCCGCGAAGGGCGGCTTACGGTACGACGACGACATCGCCGGCCTCCAGCGTGATGTTCTGCTGGAGATCCTTCCCGTGCTCCACATCCGTGTAGCGGAATGCGATGGCTTGCTGCCGCCCATCCGCGAGGCGCCTCAAAATCATGATGTCACCCAGCTTCGCGAACGGCGTCATGCCGCCGGCCATGCTGAGCGCCTGCATGACATCGACGCGCGGATTGACGACGAACTCGCCGGGCTTGGCGACCTGGCCGATCACGTAAACTTTGTTGCCCTGGATGCTCTGCACCGAGACGGTGACGACGGGGTCGGCGATGAAGCGATGCAGCCGCTCGGTGACGATCTGCTGAAGCTGCATCACGGTTTTATCCCGAGCGTCGATCTGTCCGACGAGCGGAATGGAAAACGTGCCATCCGGCCGCACGAGCTGCGGTCCGCTCAAGTCGGGCTCTTTCCACACCGAGACACTGAGCGTGTCACCCGGCTTCACCGTGTAAGGCGCATCGCGATAGGTGCTCTCCTGCGCGGAGGGCGCGAGCCCGCAAAAGGCGAGCGCGACAAGGCCGGCGCAAAGCGCGTGAGAACGTCCGTCAGGCATCGGGCCTCCTCGTTGGGCTCTCCGCATTGGGCGAGAGCCAGTTGTTTCTTTGGAGCGACAGCTTCTCCGTAGCCGCAAGCAAGTCCTGTTCCCGCCGCGGCACGTTCCTTGCGGATGCGCGAGGCCGTGGCTTTGCGACCCGAGCTCTCAATCGTCGTTCCCCTCTTCAACGAAGAGGAATGCGTACGACCGCTTCACGAGGCGATCGTGCGCGCCGTCGAGCCGCTGGGAGCAGTGTTCGAGATCGTCCTCGTCGACGACGGCAGCCGTGACGGAACGTTCGCGGCGGCCGCCGAGCTCGCGCGAGACGATCCGCGCGTACGGGTAGTGAAGTTTCGTCGCAATTACGGCCAGACCCCCGCCATGGCGGCCGGCATCGAGCAGGCGCGCGGCGATGTGATCGTCACGATGGACGGTGACTTGCAGAATGATCCGGCGGACATCCCGCTGTTGCTCGCGAAGATCGAGGACGGCTGCGACATCGTCGTCGGGTGGCGACACGACCGGCAAGACAAGCTTCTCTCGCGCAAGATTCCCTCGCGCATCGCCAATGCGCTCATCGCCCGCGTGACGGGCGTGCCGATCCACGACAACGGCTGCTCGCTCAAGGCGTACCGCGCGACGCTCATCAAGCGCATCCCGCTCTACTCGGAGATGCACCGCTTCATCCCGGCGATGGCGCTCATCGCCGGCCCGCGCATCGCGGAGATCAAGGTGCGCCACCACGCGCGGCAGTTCGGCCGCTCGAAGTACGGCCTGTCGCGCATCTACAAGGTGCTGCTCGACCTCCTCGTCATCAAGACCGTCGCCTCGTTCACCTCGCGCCCGCTGCTCTGGTTCGGGATGCTGTCGCTGCCGATGCTCGCGCTCGGGAGCGTCGCGCTCGGCTACGCACTCTGCACGGCCTTGATGCGCGCGGAGCCGTTCTCCTTGCCCCTCGCCGGCGCCGGCGTGATCTTCCTCATCTCGGCCTTCATGCTCATCTGCGCGGGTGCGCTCGGCGAGCTCATCTACAAGCTCGGTGACGTCCGCGAGCTCGAATTCTCCGGCCTCACGCAGCGCTCTCGCGGCGCCCGCGCGCCGAGCGGCGCGCCCGCGCTGAGGCCACCCCCGCACTCCCCCGCCGAGGCGCCCTCATGCTGAAGTCCGGCTCGCACATCGACCTCACGGTCCTCATTCCGGTCGGAGGGCGCCACGGCGACGTGGCGGCGCTGTGGCGGGAGTACGAGGCAGGCATCGCCTCCCTCGGCCTCACCCTCGAGTGCATCATCGTTCTCGACGGACCGCGCCCCGACATCGCTCCCGCGCTGCACGAGCTCGTCGCCCGCGACGATCGCGTCACGGTGCTCGAGCTCATGCGCTCGTTTGGGGAGGCGACGGCCTTGATGGCGGGCTTCGAGCGCGCGCGAGGACAGATCCTGCTCACGCTGCCCGCGTATCCGCAGATCGAGCCGGCCGACATCGGCAAGCTCATCGGCGGACTCGACTCGGCGGATCTCGTCGCCGCGCATCGCTGGCCGCGGGCGGGCACGCCTTGGGAGATCCTGCGCCGCAAGGCCTTCCACGGCCTCGTCGCGTACGTGACCGGCCTGCGCTTTCGCGACCTCGGGTGCAGCGCGCGCGCGATGCGCCGCCGCGTCCTCGAGGAGATCCCGCTCTATGGGGACCAGCACCGCTTCCTCCCCGTGCTCGCGGACCGCCAGGGGCTGAGAGTCGCCGAGGTGACGGTGCGCCAGTCGCCGCGCGACCGGCGCGACGGCCGCTATCCGCTCCGGGAGTACACGCGGCGCGCGCTCGACCTCCTCACGGTGTTCTTCCTGGTGCGCTTCACGAAGAAGCCGCTGCGCTTCTTCGGCATGATCGGAGCGACCATGTTCGCGGCCGGTGGCCTCATCACGGCGTGGCTCATCGCCGAGCGGCTGGTGCTCGGCCACGCCCTCGCCGACCGGCCCGCTCTGCTCCTCTCCTCGCTGCTCATCGTGCTCGGCCTGCAGCTCTTTGCGATCGGCTTGCTCGGGGAGCTCATGATCTTCACGCACGCGCGGGAGCTCAGGGACTATCAGATCGACCGCATCGTGGAGTTCCCCGCGGACGCTCCGGCCCCAGAGCTCGGCGCAAGCGCGAGCGAGCGTGCGAGGGCCGAGGCGTATCCGGCGCCCGAGCCGCTCGACGCGCAGCCTCGCCCTGGGCCTGCGCGAGTGGTGGCGGGCGGCGCGCCGCCGGCATGACCTCGAGCCGCATGGACTCGCACGACTTTCCGCCGGTCCTGTTCCTGCTCAACTCGGTCGGATACGGCGGGTCGGAGATCAAATTCGTGAAGCTCGCGAACACGCTCGCGGCGCGGGGCGTGAGCGTGACGCTCGCGTATCTCAATCCTCCGACGCAGCTGCTTGCGACCATCGATTCCCGCGTTGCGGTCGTCCACCTGCAACGCCGCGGGAAGCTCTCCCTGCGGGCGCTGAGCCGGCTCCTCGAGACGATCCGAGCTCGGAACGTGCGCACGATCGTGGCCGTCAACCTGTATCCCTCGCTCTACGCGAGGCTCGCTCAGCGGCGGCTCGCCCCGGCGCCGCCGCGCTTGCTCGTCTCGGTGAACACCACCGATGTGATGACGCACAAGGCCGCGCTCGCCATGCCGCTTTATCGCCGCGTCCTGCGGCACGCCGATGAGGTGATCTTCGGAGCGCAGATCCAGCGGCGGATCTGGGCCGAGCGATACGGCGTCGGCGCGCCCGGGCTGCGCACGCGCGTCATTCACAACGGAGTCGATACCGAGCATTTCAGGCCGCAGGACCGCGCGCCGGATGGCCACGCCGAGGCTCCGGAGGGCGACACGGGCGACCCGCGGGACGGCCGGACGAGCGAGCCCGCGAGCCGGCTCGTCATCGGCACCGTGGGGCGGATGCGGCCGGAGAAGGCGCAGCTCGACCTGGTGCGAGCGACCGCGGCGCTGCGAGCGCGAGACCTCGATGTGGGCGCGCTGATCGTGGGTGAGGGCGACGAGCGGCCTCGCATCGAGGCCGAGATCGCCCGGCTGCATCTCGATCGTCACGTCGCGCTCGCGGGCGAGGCGCGCGACGTGCGGCCGTTTCTCGCGCGCATGGACGTCTTCGTGCTCACGTCCGCGGTCGAGACGTTCTCGAACGCCGCGCTCGAGGCGATGGCCTGCGGGATCCCGGTCGTCTCCGCCGCCGTCGGCGGTATGTCGGAGTCGCTCGCGTTCGGCGGAGGCTTCACCTATCCGCCGGGAAACGTCGCGGCGCTCGTCGAGTGCCTCGCGCAACTGCTGCACGACCGAGGCCGCAGGCTGCGCACGGGCGCAGCGGCGCGACGGGCCGCCGTCGAGCAGTTCAGCTGGGGCGGCATGGTGCAGCGATTCATCGACGTTCTCGCGCCGGGCTGGACCGGTGCGGGCGAGGGAGCCTCGTGGAGCTCGGATTCGAGACCTGTGGCAACGCCACGCTGATCCTCTACGAGCGCGGCGAGCCGTTGCTCGTCACCGACCCGTGGATCCGGGAGCCGCAGTACTTCGGCTCCTGGACGCTGCCTTACCGCTTCACGGACGAGCAGCGCGAGGCGTTCACGCGCGCGCGGTACGTATGGCTGTCGCACGGGCATCCGGACCACCTCAATCTGCCCTCGCTCGAGGCCTTTCGCGACAAGATCCTGCTCGTTCCGGCGCACCGCGGCGGCCGGATCGCGGCGGACCTCGCGAACGGCGGCTTTCGGGTGCGGGAGCTGCCGCGCGGCTGGTGCGCGCTCTCCGAGCGGATCCGGGTCCTCTCGGCGGCGGACTGGAACCAGGATGCGGCGCTGCTCATCGCCCTCGGCGAGCGCTGCGCCGTGCTCAATCTCAACGACGGCGGCGCGCTCGGCACGCGCGCGACGCTTGCCCAGGCGCTCGCGCCCTTCCGCCGCCGCTTCATCCTGCGGCTGATCAACTACGGCGACGCCGACATGATGAACTTCTTCACGGAAGCCGGCGAGCGCATCCCGCCGGTCTCCGCCGTGCGCAAGCCCCTCGGGTACGACTACAGCGCGCTGCTCAGGCGCTGGGACGGAACGCACACGGCCCCCTTCTCCTGCCACCACATGTTCAACCGCACGGACTCGCGCTGGGCGAGCGCCTACGAGACGCCGCTCGAGGCGCACGGGGAGCGCTTCATCAGCGCCCGCGGCGAGTTCATCCCCGGGTACTTCTCCTACGATGCGCTCGCCGATCGCATCGCGCTCACGCGAATGGAGCGCGAGCCGCGGGCGTTTCGCGAGCCGCAGGAATTCGGCGACGACTGGTCGGATGCGCTCGAGCCGGAAGACACCCGCGCGCTCCGCGCCTATTTCGGGCGGTTCGAGCACCTCGCGCGCCACTTCGAGTTCGTCAACTTCCGGGTGGGCGGCCGGGACACGACGATCGGGCTCGGCGGCCCGAGGGGTAGGGGCGTCACGTTCGAGGCGCCGAGAGGCTCGCTCATGACCGCGGTCCATCACGAGATCTTCGATGATCTGCTGATCGGCAATTTCGTCAAGACGATCCTGCACGGCGAGGTGCGCTCGCTCTATCCGGACTTCACGCCCTACGTCGCGAAGTACGGGGACAACGGCCGGGCCTTCAGCGATGCGCAGCTGCGGGACTACTTCGCCTACTACCGCCACGCATCGGGATTTCAGGGCTGGCTCGATCGGGCGCGGGTCGACTCCTCCCGCCGGATCCGCGCGCTGCTGCTGCCGAACCGCCGGCTCTACCTCGCGGCGCGCCGCATTTATCGGTATTTGAGCGCCTGAGCGGCGGCGCGGGGCGGCGGGCCCGCGGCGACCCGCGCCAACCTGCAGCCGGCGCCGCGCCTCGGGAACGAACCTTGCGCCGCTGCCCGCAGCTCCCCATGAGTACCCCCGCCGCGACACCTCCGAGCATTTGCTTCATCGGCCTCTCCACCCTGCCCCTCCTCGCGCCGGAGTACGGCCGATACGGCGCCGGCGGCTCGGAGCTGCAACAAGCGCTTCTCGCCAAGGCGCTCGCGCGGCGTGGGTTTCGGGTCTCGATGGTCGTGAGCGACTACGGTCAGCCGGACGGGGCGAGCTGGGACGGAGTCCGGACGCGCAAGGCCTGCCGGCCGAGCGCGGGCATTCCCCTGATCCGCTTCGCGTACCCGCGCTGGACGTCCACCTGGGCTGCGATGCGGCGAGCCGATGCGGACATCTACTACCTCAACTGCCAGGGCATGCAAGTCGGCCAGGCGGTCCTCTTTGCGAGGCGCCATCGGCGCAAGGCGGTCTACTGGGTGGCGAGCGACTCGGACTGCGATCCCGGGGCCCTCGTCATCCGCTACTGGCGCGACCGCAAGCTCTTCGAGTATGGGCTGCGGCGCGTCGATCTGGTGCTCGCCCAGAGCGCGGAGCAGCAGGCCGCCCTGCGCCGGCACTTCGGGCGCGAGAGCCTGATCATGGACTCGCTCGTCGAGCCTCGCGGCCGCCGCCGTCCGCGCCGCGAGCGCGACATCGACGTGCTCTGGGTCGGCAACCTTCGAGCGCTGAAGCGGCCTCGGCTGCTCCTCGAGCTCGCGCGGCAGCTGCCGCGGCTGCGCTTTCACCTGGTCGGCGGCCCGGCGCAGGGGTCGCTCGAGGTGTTCGAGTCGGTGCGGCGCGAGGCCGGCGCGCTCGCGAACGTGCACTTTCACGGCCTCGTGCCGCACGAGCGCGCGGTCGAGCTCTACGAGCGCGCCTGCCTGCTCGTCAGCACCTCGGCGATCGAGGGACTGCCGAACGCGTACCTCGAGGCCTGGATGTCCGGCACGCCGGTCGTCGCCTTCCTCGATCCGGAGCGCGTCATCGCGACGCGCGGCCTCGGCCGCGCGGTCGGCTCGCTCGAGGAGATGCGCGCCGCCGTCGCCTCGCTCTGCTCGAGCGATGCGGAATGGGTCGCGGCGAGCACCGCCTGCGTCGAGTACATCTCCGTCCGCTACGGCGAGTCGAGCGTCGTCACGCCCTACGTCGAGGCGCTGTGCCGCCTGCACGCCGGAGCCACGGTACCCGACCGGGCCGGCTCCGGCCGCGCGAGCCGCCCGACGCCTGTCACGCCGAGCTTGCCGTGAGCGGGAAAGCGCCATGAACGTCAGCATCTTCGGCCTGGGGTACGTCGGCGCCGTCTCGGCCGCCTGTCTCGCGGACGCGGGGCACGTGGTGATCGGCGTCGACCCCAATCCCACGAAGGTGGACCTCATCAACGGCGGGCTAGCGCCGGTCGTCGAGGCGGAGCTCGCGGAGCTCACGCGCCAGGCCGTGAGCGCCGGGCGCCTGCGCGCGACTCGAGACGCCGAGGAGGCCGTGCAGCGCACGCAGATCACCTTCATCTGCGTCGCAACGCCGAGCCAGGCGAACGGCAATCTCGATTTTCGCTATCTGGAGCGAGTGTGCGCCGAGATCGGCGCGGCGCTCGCGCGCAAGCGGGAGTTCCACGTCGTCGTTGTCCGCTCGACGATCCTGCCCGGGACGTTGCGCGGCGTCGTGATCCCAATCCTCGAGCGCGAGAGCGGCAAGCGCGCGGGTACCGACTTCGGCGTGTGCAACAACCCCGAGTTCCTGCGCGAGAGCACCGCGGTGCACGACTTTCGCCATCCGCCGAAGACGGTCATCGGAGCGACCGACTCCTACGCGGGCGACCTCGTCCAGAGTCTCTACGATGGCCTGCCGGGGCCCATCATCCGCTGCCCGATCGAGGTCGGCGAGATGGTCAAGTACGTGGACAACGCGTGGCACGCGACCAAGGTCGCCTTCGCGAACGAGATCGGCAACCTCTGCAAGCGGCTGCGGATCGACAGCCACGAGGTGATGGACATCTTCTGCGCGGACACCAAGCTCAATCTCTCGCCGTGCTACCTCAAGCCCGGGTTCGCCTTCGGAGGCTCCTGCTTGCCGAAGGATCTGCGCGCGCTCACCTACAAGGCCCGCAGCTGTGACCTCTCCACGCCGCTCCTCGCCTCGCTCGCAGCCTCCAACCACGAGCAGATCGAGCGCGGCCTCGCGCTGATCCTCGCGGCGGGGAGGAAGTCGATCGGGTTCCTCGGCTTCAGCTTCAAGGCCGGGACCGACGACCTGCGCGAGAGTCCGCTCGTCGAGGTCATCGAGCGGCTGATCGGCAAGGGTTACGACCTCAAGCTCTACGACCGGAACGTGAGTCTCGCGCGGCTCACGGGCGCGAACCGCGACTACATCCTCACGGCGATTCCGCACATCGAGCGGCTGATGGTGGACTCCATCGATGAGATCGTCGATCACTGCGAGGTCATCGCGATCGGTCACCGCGCCCCGGAGTTCGCGCAGCTCGCGGCGCGGCTGCGCCCGCGCCAGCTGGTGATCGACTTCGTCCGCATCCGCGAGATCGAGCAGCGCCATGAGAACTACAGCGGCATCTGCTGGTGAGGCGCGCGGCCGCGCGGAGAGCATGCCGTCGAGCTGTGCGGAAAGCGGCCGCCCGCGCGGCGCCGGCCGCAAGGTGCTCATCATCGTGCAGAATCTGCCGGTGCCGTTCGACCGGCGCGTGTGGCAGGAGGCGAGCGAGCTCGCCGCGAACGGCTACGGCGTCTCGGTCATCTGTCCGAGAGGTCGGGGATGCGAGGCGCGCTACGAATGCCTGAGCGGCGTTCACATCTACCGCCATCCCCTCCCCCTCGAGGCGCGAGGCTTCTGGGGCTACCTGATCGAGTACGCGGCGTCGCTCTTCTGGGAGCTCACGCTCGCCGTCAAAGTGCTCCGCCGGCACGGCTTCGATGTCATTCACGCGTGCAACCCGCCCGATGACCTCTTCCTCATCGGCGCGCTCTTCAAGCTCCTCGGCAAGCGCTTCCTCTTCGACCACCACGACATCAACCCCGAGCTCTACGAGGCCAAGTTCGGGCGCCGCGGCCCGCTCTACCGGCTGATGCGGCTCGCGGAGCGGCTGACGTTCCTCACGGCCGACGTGACGATCGCGACCAACGAGAGCTACCGGCACATCGCGATTACCCGCGGCAGGATGCGGCCCGACAGGGTCTTCGTCGTTCGCTCCGGGCCGAGCCTCGAGCGGCTGAGGCCCGTGCCGCCGGCGCCTGAGCTGAAGAGAGGCCGAGCCTTTCTCGTCGGCTACGTTGGGGTGATGGGGCAGCAGGAGGGCATTCCGTACCTGATCGAGGCCGTCCGCCACATCGTCTACGGCCTGCGCCGCGACGACGTTCAATTCGCGCTGGCGGGCGGCGGACCCTCACTCGAGCAGATGAGGCGCCTCGCGGCGGACCGGGGCGTCGCGGCGCACATGACCTTCCTCGGCCGCGTGCCGGACGGCGAGCTGCTCGAGGTGCTGAGCACCGCCGAGGTGTGCGTGAACCCCGACGAGGCGAACGCGATGAACGACAAGTCGACCATGAACAAGATCATGGAGTACATGGCGCTCGGCAAGCCGATCGTGCAGTTCGACCTGACAGAGGGGAGGTTCTCCGCGGGCGCCTCCTCGCTCTACGCGAAACCGAACGATGCGGTGGACCTCGCCGAGAAGATCGTGGCCTTGCTCGACGACCCGGAGCGGCGCGCCGCCATGGGCCGCTTCGGGCGGCAGCGCGTGGAGACTCAGCTCGCGTGGCCCTACGAGGCGCCAAAGCTCCTCGCCGCCTACGACGCGGCGTTCCGCGGCCGCGAAAGCGCGACGGAGCCACGTCGCCGTTGGGCGGTCCGCCGCTGGCTCGCGCGCAGCTGAGCGCCTTCGCATGGCGCGGTGGGTGGCAGCGCTC
>JASHSR010000146.1 GCA_030038645.1 Gammaproteobacteria bacterium | reverse complement strand
CCGAGGCCATCGGCCGGCGCGCGGGCGAGCGGGCCGTTGCGCGGCTCGGCGCGCGCAAGCTCGCCACGCGGCGCGCGCCGGTCGTGTTCTCTCCCGACATGGCTCGCGGGCTCGTCCGCAGCTTCCTCGCCGCGATCCGCGGCGGCAGCCAGTACCGCAGGTCTTCCTTCCTGCTCGATTCCGCGGGGCAGCAGCTCTTCCCCGCGTTCCTGCAGATCGAGGAGCGCCCGCACATCGCCAAGGCGCTCGGCAGCAGCCCCTTCGATGACGAGGGCGTCGCCACGCGGGACCGCAGCCTGGTGCGCGATGGCGTGCTGCAGGGCTACGTGCTCGACAGCTACTCGGCGCGCAAGCTCGGCCTGAGGACCACCGGGAATGCCGGGGGCGTGCACAACCTGTTCGTCACCGCCCCGGGGAACGTCGTCTCGCTCGAGGCGCTGCTGCGGCGCGCGGGCAACGCGCTCTACGTCACGGAGCTGATGGGACAGGGCGTCAATCCGGTGACCGGCGATTACTCGCGCGGCGCGAGCGGCTACTGGGTGGAGAGCGGCGCCATCGCGTATCCCGTGCACGAGATCACCATCGCGGGGAACCTGCGCGACATGTATCGCAACCTCGTCGCGCTCGCCGACGACATCGACACGCGGGGCTCCATCCAAATGGGATCGGCGCTGGTGTCCGACATGATGATCGCGGGAGAGTGACCGGCGCGCACGTCGCGGTGCGCGTATCGCGGCGCTTGCGTCCGGCGCGCGTCGGTTCAGGCGGACGCGCGCCTCAGCTCCCGCCCGCGCGGGTGAGCCGCGCGAGCGCCTCCAGGTACTTCTCGCTCGTCTTCGCGATGATGTCCGCGGGCAGATGCGGACCCGGCGCCTGCTTGTTCCAGTCGAGCGTCTCGAGGTAGTCGCGCACGAACTGCTTGTCGAAGCTCGGCGGGCTCACGCCGGCGCGGTAGGTATCCGCGGGCCAGAAGCGCGAGGAGTCCGGCGTCAGCGCCTCGTCGATGAGCACGAGACGGCCGCCGGCATCTACGCCGAACTCGAACTTGGTGTCGGCAATGATGATGCCGCGCTCCTCGGCGTGCTTTGCGGCGAACGCGTACAGGGCAATCGCCGTGTCGCGTACCTCGCCAGCGAGGCGGGCGCCGACGAGGTCCTCGGCCTGCGCAAAGGGAATGTTCTCGTCGTGCGCGCCCGCGGCGGCCTTGGTCGCCGGCGTGAAGATCGGCTGCGGCAGACGCTCGGCGAGCTCGAGCCCTCGGGGCAGGGCGATGCCGCAGACGGACCCGGTGCGCTGATAGTCCTTCCAGCCGGAGCCGATCAGGTATCCGCGCACGACCGCCTCGATCGGCAATGCCCGCAGGCGCCTGACGATCACGGCGCGGTCCGCGAGCAGCGCGAGCTCGTCCGGGTCGCGGACGGCGCTCGTAAGGGGCCGGCCCGTCAGGTGGTTCGGGACGATGTGGCGCGTGCGCTCGAACCAGTAGCTCGAGATCTGATTGAGCACTCGGCCTTTCTGCGGGATGGGGTCGGGCAGAACCACGTCGAATGCGGAAAGCCGATCCGTGGTGACGATCAGCATCGTCTCGGCGTCCACCGCGTAGATGTCGCGCACCTTGCCCTGGTGGATCTTCTCGAGGCTCCCGAGAGCGGTGCTGTAGAGGGTTCCGGGGCTCATGAAGTTCTCCGGCGCGTAGACTCGGGCATTCAGCGCGGGGAAGGCGTGAAGACCGGCTAATATAGCAACGTATGGCGCAGTGGACCGGGAAAGTGGTCGGTGGGCTGCTCGGCTTGCTGACGCTCGGACCGTTCGGCGCGGCGGTCGGGGTACTCGTCGGCCACCAGTTCGACAGCGAGAGCGGCCGGCCTCTGCGCCCCGCGCTCGACCCGGCGGCGATCGGCGAGCTGTTCTTTCGCACGACGTTCCAGGTCATGGGCCTCATCGCGAAGGCGGACGGCCGGGTCTCGGAGCAGGACATCGAGGCGGCGCGGGCGGTGATGGGGGAGCTGCGGCTCGGCCCGGCGCAGGTGCAGGCCGCGATCGGCCACTTCACGGCCGGCAAGCAGCCGGGATTTGCGCTCGACGCCGCGCTCGATACGCTCGCGCGCGCTTGTGCGGGCCGCCACGACCTGCTGCGCGTGTTCGTCGAGATCCAGGTGCGCGTCGCGCTCGCGGCCAACGATGTCGATGCCGCCTCGCGCGCGCTCCTGCGGCGCGTGGCCTCGCGGCTCGGAATCTCCATTCTCGAGCTCGCGCAGATCGAGACCGTCCTGCGCATCCGGCGCGGCAGCTTCGCCCAGGCGGCCGCGCGCGGCGGCGCGGACCAGAGGCTCGAGCAGGCTTATCGCGTGCTGGAGGTGGAGCCGGGCGTGGACGACGAGGAGGTCGCCAAGGCGTACCGGCGCCAGTTGAGCCGGCACCACCCCGATAAGCTGAAGGCCAACGGCCTGCCGGAGTCGATGCTCGAGCACGCGAAGGAGCGGACCCAGCAGATCATCGAGGCCTACGAGCTCATTCGCGAGCGGCGGGGGATCTGAGCAAGCGCCGCAAGATGCGGGCGCGCGCCGCGGATTGCGAGCGGCCGCCGCGGGATCCGCAGTCCCATCCGGCGCCGGTGCTACACTCGCGGGAATGACGCCGCGGTGGATCGCCCCCTCGATTCTGTCTGCCGACTTCGCCCGTCTGGGAGAGGAGGTCAACGCCGTCCTCGAGGCCGGCGCCGACCTCATTCACTTCGACGTGATGGACAACCACTACGTGCCCAATCTCACGGTCGGCCCGGTCGTCTGCGAGGCTCTGCACAGGCACGCGCCTCGAGCGATGATCGACGTGCATTTGATGATCCGGCCGGTCGACCGCATCGTTCCCGACTTCGCGAGCGCCGGGGCGACGTACATCACGTTCCATCCGGAGGCGACCGATCACATCGACCGCACGATCGAGCTCATTCGCGATCACGGATGCCGGCCGGGCCTCGTCTTCAATCCGGCGACGCCCCTCGATTTCCTCGACTACACGCTCGAGGAGCTCGACCTGGTGCTCATCATGTCGGTGAACCCGGGATTCGGCGGGCAGAGGTTCATACCGGGCGCGCTCGAGAAGCTCGCGGCCGCGCGCCGCCGCATCGAGGGCACGGGCAAGCCGATCCGCCTCGAGATCGATGGGGGCGTGAAGGTCGAGAACATCGGCGAGATCGCGCGCGCCGGCGCCGACACATTCGTCGCGGGATCGGCCATCTTCGGCAGCGGCGACTATCGAGGCACGATCGCCGCGATGCGCCGGGAGATCGAGCAGGGCGGGTGAGGGAGCAGCCCGCGTGAAAGAGCGGGCCCGGCTGAGCGAGCGCGCACCGGGCGGGGGAGGGGCCGCGGTCGCGAGGACCGTGGTCACCCGGTGCTCGGACAAGCCGCGTGACCACGGTC
>JASHSR010000145.1 GCA_030038645.1 Gammaproteobacteria bacterium | reverse complement strand
CCGCCATGATCCCGTACTCGATGCCGTTGTGGACCATCTTCACGAAGTGTCCCGCGCCGTTCGGGCCGCAGTGCAGGTAGCCCTGCTCCGCGGTGCCGTGCCCTTTCTGCGGGGGCCGGCCGCCGGGCGCGAGCGTCGCAAAGATGGGATCGAGCGAGGCGACGATCTGCGGCTCCCCGCCGATCGTCAGACAGAAGCCCCTCTCCAAGCCGAGCACGCCGCCGCTCGTGCCCACATCGACGAAGTGGATGCCGGCCTTGCTCAGGGCGTCGGCGTGCCGGATGTCGTCGTGGTAGTGCGAGTTGCCCCCATCGATCACGATGTCGCCCGCCGCGAGCAGCGGCCGCAGGTCCGCGATGACCGCATCGACGACGTGCGCGGGAACCATGAGCCAGACCGCGCGCGGCGGCCGCAGCGCCGCGACGAGCTCGCGCAACGATTGAGCGCCGCGAGCGCCGTCCGTTGCGACGGCGCGCACCGCGTCGGCGGAAGGATCGTATGCGACACACTCGTGACCGCCGCGCAGCAGCCGCCGGACCATGTTCGCGCCCATCCGCCCCAATCCGACCATTCCGAGCTGCATAGCCGATCCTCTCTCCTCAAGTGCACGACGCCGCAACCCGCGGTCCTACTCACGCTCGAGCCCGAGCTCGCTTCCGGCACGCAGGCCGCCTGGCGCCGCGGCGGCCCGGGCCGCGTCACGAGCCTGCGCGGCCCAGCGGCCTCAGTTCGGCACGCGCCGGATCTGCGCGCCGAGCTGCGCGAGCTTCTCCTCGATCGTCTCGTATCCGCGATCGATGTGGTAGATGCGCTCCACGTCCGTGCGGCCGGCGGCGACGAGCCCGGCGAGCACGAGGCTCGCGGAGGCCCGCAGGTCGGTCGCCATCACCGGAGCCGCCGTGAGCCGCTCGACGCCGCGGATGATCGCCGTGTTGCCCTCGAGACGGATCTCGGCGCCGAGACGGCGCATCTCGAGCATGTGCATGAAGCGATTCTCGAAGATCGTCTCGATGATGGTGCCGACGCCCTCCGCGACGGTATTGAGCGCGGCGAACTGCGCCTGCATGTCCGTCGGAAACGCGGGATAGGGCGCGGTGCGAACGTCCACCGCGCGAGGCCGGCGCCCGCGCATGTCGACTTCCACCCAGTTGTCGCCGACGGCGATCTTTGCGCCCGCCTCCTGCAGCTTCACGAGCACCGCGTCGAGGTGATCGGGGCGCGTGCTCTTGATGCGGACGTTCCCGCGCGTGATCGCTCCGGCAACGAGGTAGGTGCCGCTCTCGATGCGGTCCGGAAGCACCTCGTAGCGCGTGCCGCGCAGCCGCGCGACGCCCTGCACCGTGATCTTGTCCGTGCCGGCGCCGTGGATCTTCGCGCCCATCGCGATGAGGCAGTGCGCGAGATCGACCACTTCGGGCTCGCGCGCCGCGTTCTCGATGACCGTCTCGCCGTCGGCAAGCGTCGCGGCCATCATGAGGTTCTCGGTCCCCGTCACCGTGACGGTGTCGAGGACGAGCCGCGCGCCCTTCAGTCGCGAGGCACGCGCCCGGATGTAGCCGCCATCGATCTGGATGTCCGCTCCCATCGCCTGCAGGCCCGCGACGTGGATATTGACCGGCCGCGCGCCGATCGCGCAGCCACCGGGCAGCGACACGTCCGCGCGCCCGAACTTCGCGACGAGCGGCCCGAGGACCAGGATCGAGGCGCGCATGGTCTTCACCAGATCGTAGGGAGCGAAGCACTCGCGCAGGCTCGAGCCATCGACCTCGATGTGCATGTGCTCGTCGATGGTGACGCTCACTCCCATGCGCCCGAGCAGCTCGATGGTCGTCGTGACATCCTGCAGGTGCGGGACGTTGGCGACGACGACGGGATCGTCGGCGAGCAGCGCCGCGGCGAGGATCGGCAGCGTCGCGTTCTTCGCGCCGGAGATGCGCACCTCCCCCTCGAGGGGGATGCCTCCCTGGATCTGAAGCTTGTCCATCTTCTTGCGAGGGCCGCCGAGCCCGCTAGGTCCGGCCGCCCGGGGTCGCGCGCGCCGCGGCCGCTCCCCGGCCGACCCACTCCTCGGGCGTGAGCGCCTCGATCGACAGCGCGTGGATCTCGCGTCCCATGCGCTCGCCGAGCGCCCGGTACACCAGCTGGTGGCGCGCGAGAGGGCGCTTGCCCGCGAACTCGCGCGCCACGACTCGCGCCGCGAAGTGCGTCCCGTCCTCCGACTGAACGAGCACCTCGGCGCCGGGCAGGCCGGCGCGGATCAGCTCGGCGACCGCATCGGGATTCATGGATGCAGTTTACCGGATATCATGGCGGCCATGAGCGTGACCCCGGCCAAGCCCTTGGATTCACGCGGCTTGCTGGCCGCCGCGCGCCGCGCGCTCGGCATCGAGGCGCAGGCGGTCACGGCGCTGCAGTCCCGCCTGGACGAGCGCTTCGCCGAGGCCTGCCGGGCCTGCCTCGCCTGCGCGGGCAGGGTTGTCGTCACTGGCATGGGCAAATCGGGACACGTCGCGCGCAAGATCGCGGCGACGCTCGCGAGCACGGGCACGCCCGCCCTCTTCCTGCACCCCGCCGAAGCCGTGCACGGCGACCTCGGCATGATCACTCGCCCGGATGTCGTGCTCGCCCTGTCCAATACCGGCGAGACCGACGAGCTCGTCGTGCTGGTGCCCCATCTGAAGCG
>JASHSR010000144.1 GCA_030038645.1 Gammaproteobacteria bacterium | reverse complement strand
CGCAAGGCGTCCAGCGGTGGCCGGGGAGAACCGGGGAGACTGAGCGGTGCCGGCTCGATTCGGAGGCGGCGACGGCGGATGAGGAGACGAGCAACGCTTCAGGCGGCGTCAGCGGACAAGGGGGGACGTGAGCGACGCTTCAGGCGGCGTCAGCGGATGAGGGGGACGGGAGCGACGCTTCAGGCGGCGCTGCGGCGTGGCGTCGCGAGCAGACACTCGTCGACCACGTCGCGGGCCGCCGTCTCGCACCGGCCGCAGCAGCCGCCGACGGGCAGGCAGGACTGCACGTCCGAGAGCGAGCGGGCGCCGCGCTCGACAGCCTCGCGGATCTCGCGATCGGTGACGGCATGACAGATGCAGACGTACATACGTGCTCGGCTCGCCGGGAGGTCGGTTGGGGAGGTCAGCTCCCATCGGCTCGCAGCAGCCCCTGGCGGAACTGCCGGCAGCTCCCGGCGAAAGACATGATAATTACGAATAAGAATGATTGTCAATCGCATCGAATATGTCACCTCACCTGCTGCCCAGTCCGGAGACGCAGCTCGGGAGGCACACCGGGTACGGGTCCGGGAGACGCAGCCCGGTACGGGTCGGGTCGGGAGAGCACCCCGTACGGACTGGGAGTCACACTCGTACGGCCG
This sequence comes from Gammaproteobacteria bacterium, assembly GCA_030038645.1. Classification (GTDB taxonomy): domain Bacteria; phylum Pseudomonadota; class Gammaproteobacteria; order Steroidobacterales; family Steroidobacteraceae; genus JASHUC01. Next base: position 3,948 of record JASHSR010000144.1, on the reverse strand, counting down.
GGAGTCACGCCCCGTACGGGCCGAGAGTCACGCCGCGCCGGGAGTCGCACCGCGTACGGGCCGGGAGTCACACCGCGTACGGGCCGAGAGACATGCCTCCCGTAACGGGCCCGGCCGGATGGTCTAGAGTGCTTAGAATGAGTTGGCAAGGGCGCTGCGGCGCCCGGCGTCGCGGAGCGGAACCTGATGCACTCCTTCGGCTGGCTGAACATGGAGCCCGGGCAGACGGCGCTGCAGATCGGCGAGCTCGTGCTGGCGCTCATCCTCTCCTCGCTGATCGGGCTCGAGCGCGAGCTGAGGATGAAGAGCGCCGGCCTGCGGACCCACGCCCTGGTCGGTGTCTCCGCGGCGCTCATCATGCTGGTCTCCAAGTACGGATTCACCGACATCCTCTCGAAGTACGAGATCGTGCTCGACCCCTCGCGCGTCGCCGCGCAGATCGTCTCGGGCATCGGCTTCATCGGGGGCGGACTGATCTTCGTGCAGCGGGACATCGTGCGCGGGCTCACGACCGCGGCGATCATCTGGCTCACGGCGGCGGTCGGCATGGCCTGCGGAGCGGGGCTGCCGCTGCTTGCGATCTTCGTGACCGGGGCGCACTTCCTCGTCGTCTACGGCTACACGCCGTTCACCCATCGCTTCCTCGCGGCGCAGGCCGACCTGCTCGTCTGCTACGTTCCCGGGCGGGGCGCGGTGCAGGAGATCATCCAGACCTGTACGGGGCATGGCTTCGCAGTGCACGACCTCGAGCTGCGGCGCGAGAGCGGCGCCGATCACGCCGACGCGCAAACGATCCGAATCAGCCTGCAGGGACGCGGTCTGATGACCTCGCTCGTGGCCTCCGTCGGTGACATCAAGGGCGTCGTGTCCGTGCAGGTGAACCGCGATCTGCACACCGCGAGAGAGTGAGCGGGAGAGGCACATGTCGCTGAAGGACTGGATTCAAAAGGGCCGTGAGCTCGGCGCGAGCGACCTGCACCTCGAGGCCGGCACGCCGCTCGTCGCGCGGATCAAAGGCGAGCTCGCGACGGCGGGCGAGCCGATCCCAGGACAGCGCCTCACGCAGGCGGCCCAGGAGCTGCTCGGCGCGCAGGCGTGGGACCGCTTCCTCGAGCGCGGCTCGGCCGACGTGGCGCTCGCGGCGAGCGGCATGCGGTGCCGGCTGAGCCTATATCGCACGATCCGCGGCGTCGCGATCGCCGTGCGGCTGCTCGCGCCTTCCGTCAACGACCTGCGCGCGTGCAACCTGCACACCGACCTGCGCAGGCTGGTCGAGGGCGGCAACGGCCTCGTCGTGATCTCCGGCCCCACGGGCTGCGGCAAGTCCACGACGCTCGCGGCGCTCGTCGAGGAGATCAACTCCTCGCGCGCCCGCAACATCATCACGCTCGAGAGTCCGCTCGAGTACGTCTTCGCGAACCGCCGCTCGTTCATCCGCCAGCGCGAGATCCCGACCCACTCCCCGAGCTTCGAGCAAGCGATCGTCGATGCGGTGCGCGAGAATCCCGACGTGCTCGTGATCGGCGAGATGCGCACGCCCGAGGTCTTTCGACTCACGTTGAACGCGGCGGAGACCGGCCACCTCGTCCTCGCCACGATGCATTCCGCGAGCTGCGGCGAGGCGCTGAGCCGGATCTGCATGTCGTTTCCCGCCGAGATCCAGAGCAGCATCCGCGCACAGCTCGCGGATGCCCTCGTCGGCGTCGTGTGCCAGCGGCTCGACTTCATCGGCGCGCATCATTTGCGGGTGCCGCGCTGCGAGATGCTGCTCGGGAGCTCGGCCGCCAAAGGGACCATTCGCGCAGGCCAGTTCAGCCAGATCGCAAACGTCATCCTCGCGGGCGGCGAGGATGGCATGTGGACCTTCGATCGATACCAGCGTTGGATGGAGCAGAAGACGGACTGGGTCCACCCGCCCGCGGTCCGGGCACCGGCACCGGAGGGAGAGATCGTCAAGGTCGTCAACGCGACGAAGCCCGCGGCGCCCCAGCCGCAGGCCTCTGGCGGCACGCCTGGCAAGCGCGCCGCGCCGGAGCGCGGTGCGCCGGAACGCACCGCCCCGGAGCGCGCGGCCCCCGAGCCGCAGTCGGAGATTTCCATCGACGAGGACCTCGACCTCGACGAGCTCGCCGAGCTCGCGAGGAAGATCGAGGAGCGGACGCGGTAAGCTAAGCGCCGACGCGCGGCAGCCACCGATACAGCGATCGCGGACACGACGGGCGCGGACCACCTGACCGGCGCGGGCGCGCAGGGCGCTCACCGCGCGTCGAAGAAGGACTTGACGGCGCTCAGGCAAAAAGGCGGCACCAGCGTCGCGTGGTAGTCCTGCAGCACGGCCGTCGCGCCGCCGCTCGCCTGGACGGCGGCCTTCGCGGCGGCAAAGGCGAGCTTCAACGTCGCGTAGGGATCGTTCGCGGTCACGACCGAATCCACGTCCAGAACGGTGACCTGTGCCGTGGGAGGATTGGCGGCCCAGTAGCTCTGCATGAGCTGAGTGTCGAAGTAGAACACCGTCGGATCCCCGTCGCCTCCGCAGAGGAGCACGGGCGAGCTCGGCGACCAATCACGCAGGTCGTTGGTCTTCAAATCCTGCCGGAGAGTGTTGGTGGGCGATGCCGCAGGCACTCCGGTCGTCACCGTCGGAAAGCCGCCGTCGGGATTGGCCTGCGCGTCCTGCAGGTAGGCGAGTCGGTAGCTGTTGATCACGAGATAGTCCGTGCCGAAGCCCAGGGCGAATGCGGGCGCGAGGCTCGCGGGCATCGTGGACGGGGTGATCGCCGCGTACTGCGCCGCCGGCGGAGTGCTGCTGAATAAGGCGCTCTCGGGCAGCTTCCCCTCCGCATAGAGCGTGCTGATCGGCGTCGTGCTCGGCAACAGTGACTCGATGCCGGCCGCATACTGCGGCGCGAACACATCCGTGGGCGATGAGTACAGGTTGCCGTAGACGTTTTGGTAGCTGCCCGCGAGCAAGGCGAGGTTCTCGACCGCGCTCAGATTCACATCGCCCATGAAGATGGCATCGCCGAGCGCCTCGAGCGCATAGGGCCCGGACATGGGTCCCGATGCCGTGACGGTCATCCCCGCGGCCTGCATGGCCCGATGCGTCGCCATCGCGACGAACCCACCCTGCGAGTAGCCCGTGATGAAGAGCTTGTGGCTGTCCGTAACGCTCGGCGCCGAGGCGACCGGCAGTGCGCTCCGCGCGGCGGTGAGCGCGTCGATCATGTCCTGCGCCTGCTGGCTCGCGTCGAGGTAGGGATGATAGGTGAGCGTCGAGGTGTCGTAGCCCGCGTAGTTTGGAGCAACGACGATGTAGCCCTGCGCCGCGAAGATCGCGGCGAGGATCAACCCCTCGTCGTCGCCCGACGCGCTGATGTCCGCGATGTTGAAGCCTCGATCGGGAGTGGTGCCGTGCGCGTAGAGCACGATCGGTCGCGGCCCGCTGCACGAGGCGGCGCTGCCGCTCGGCACCATCAATGCGCCGGACGCCGTCGTCGGCTCGTCGCGGCCACCGACCGTCTCGTACTCCAGCTGATAGACGTCGACGGTGCAGGCCGGGGTGTAGGTGAGCTGCAGGAGCTCTTTGCCGAGAGCGCTTCTGCTCAGCAGGCCGAGCAAGTCGGCCGAGTCGTACGATGCGAGCTCCGCCGGCGGATTGCTGAGCAGCTGACCGCTCGCGGGACTCGCGTTGGCAGCTTGAGGCTGAGCCGTGCTCGCGCCGCTGCCGCTACTGCTGACGCTGCTGCCGCTGCTACCGCTTCCGCTGCCGCACGCGGCGAGCAGCAGCGCTCCAGCGAGGCACGGAGCGTAGAGCGCGCGAAGGGAGCGGGACATGCGTCACCTGACGCTGCGCGGCCGATGGGCAGCCGCGCAGCGTTAACTCCCCAGCGCGCGAAAAGTTCACCGCCGCTCCCGCACCCAGCGGCCGCCCCTCATGTGCCAGCCATC
>JASHSR010000143.1 GCA_030038645.1 Gammaproteobacteria bacterium | reverse complement strand
GGGCGCGAATTGTACGGGGTCGCCCGGCCGCCCGCACGTGCCGCTGCACGGCTGCGCCTCCACGCCGTAGTGCCGCCGTGCCTCCACGCCGCAGCCTCCCGTGCCACGCCGCGTTGCCGCCTTGCCGCTGTGCCCGGAGCCCCGTCGCACCACGCCGCATTGCCGCCGTGCCGCCGCGCCGCAGCCCCGCCGCATTGCCATCCGCCCCCGCGCGCTACAGCCGTAGCAGCCGTATGATGGCGCCGCATGGAAGAGCTCTCGGAGGGGTCTCACGCGCCGCCGAAGACGACCGCTGCGCCCCTACGCTGCACGGACCTCCTCTGGCTGGCGGCCGGCGTGCTCTTGCTCGTCGGCAGCGGCGTCGGGTGGCGGCATCCCTGGCCGGCCGACGAGCCGGGATTCGTGCAAGTCGCGCGCGAGATGGCGCACCACGGGAGCTGGCTGTTCCCGAGCATGGGCGGCGAGCTCTACGACGACAAGCCGCCCCTTTATTTCTGGCTGCTGAGCGCAGGTTTCCGGCTCACCGGCTCGATCCGCTGGACGTTCCTGCTGCCATCGCTCCTCTCCGCGCTCGGCATCGTCTGGCTCGTGTACGACCTCGCCCGGCGGCTCGCCGGACGGCGCGAAGCGCTCGGCGCCGCCGTCCTGCTCCTGTGCACCGTGCAATTCGTGCTGCAGACCCGCAGCGCCCAGATCGATGCGACGCTCTGCTTCCTCACGACGCTCTCGCTCTACGGCCTCTCGAGACACCTGCTGCTCGGCCCCGCGTGGGGCTGGTATTTCGCGAGCGGGCTCGCGGCCGGCCTCGGCGTCATCACCAAGGGGGTCGGGTTCCTGCCGTTACTCGCCCTGCTGCCCTACGCGTACTTGCGCCGGCGAGGGTTCGAGCCGCTGCCGCGATTCCGCGGCGGCTGGCGCTGGGGCTCGGCGGGCCTCGGACTGCTCATCGGCCTCGGCATCTGGGTCGCCCCGATGCTCGCGACGGTCGCCTCGAGCGGCGATGCCGCGCGGGTCGCTTATCGCAACGGCATCCTGTTCCGCGAGACGGCCACGCGATACTTCGATGCCTGGCAGCACTTGCAGCCTTGGTACTTCTTCCTCGTCGAGGTGATCCCGCCTCTGTGGCTGCCGCTGAGCGCGCTCCTCTTCTGGCTCGTGCCCGGTTGGAAGCGCGCTTGGCGCGAGCGGGACGCGCGCGTGTGGCTGCCGCTCGCGTGGGCGATCATCGTGGTCGTCTTCTTCTCCCTGAGCTCGGGCAAGCGGGGCCTCTACATCTTCCCGGCGCTGCCCGCGGTCGCCCTCGCGGCCGCGCCGCGCCTCGAGGCGCTCCTCGCGCGCCGGGGCGTCCTGCGCCTCGGCTTCGCGCTGGCGGCGATTCTCATCGCGGCGACGGGCGCGTTCGCGATCGGCTACGCGGCGGGCGTCCGGGGCATCACCCGCATCGCGCACGAGGGAGGTCTCGAGTCCTGGCTGCGAATCGCGAGCGTCCCTGCTGCGTGCGCCGCCGCGGCCGTCGCGGCCCGCCTGTGCAGACCCCTTCTCACCTGGCCCGCGACACTTGCCGCGTGCGCGCTCGCATTCTCGTGGGCCATCGAGCCTCGGATGGACCCGCAGCGCTCGGGCGAGGCGTTCATGCGGGCCGCGCTCGCCCGGATACCGCCGGCCACCGATCTCGGGCTCGTCGGATACAAGTACCAGTTCCTGCTCTATCTCGACCGGCCGGTCGTCGACTTCGGCCACCGCCGGTGGCTCGATCCGCTGAGCGAGGAGCGCGATGCCGCTCGCTGGCTCGATACGGCGCCGCGCCGCGTGCTCATCGTCCCGCGATCGGAGCTCGAGCCCTGCTTCGATCGCGCGTCCCGAGAGCTCCTCGGCTCGAGCGCGGGCGAGCAATGGCTGCTCGTGAGAGCGCCGGCGTCGGCCGGCTGCGCCGAGCGAGGCGATCCCCGGCGGGCGCTTCACTACGCACCGCCGTGAGCGGATCTTGCGCGCCGAGCGGCCGGCGGGCGGGCCGGCGCGGCGATGACGCGCGCCACGGGCGCCCCAGGCAATCGGCTAGGCGGGAAGCATGCTTTCGAGCTCCGCCGCGCAGCGGGCCGCATCCGTGAACAGGATCGTCCGGAATCCGAGCCGGCGTGCCGCCTCGACGTTCGGCGGATGATCGTCGATGAATGCGGTCTGCCGCGCGGCGAGCCCGTGCACCCGGCAGAGGTGCTCGAATATTTCCGGCTCGGGCTTCACCATTCTCACCTCGGCCGAGATCACGATGCCTCGAAAGAGGCTCCAGAAATCATATCGCTCGCGCAGGAAGGCGAAGGTCTCCACCGAGGCGTTGGAGAGGCCGTAGAGCGGAACGCCGCGACGCGAGAGCGCGCGCGCGAGCGCGATCGACTCCGGAATGGGCGTGAGCGAGTCCTTCACGTGCCGCACGAGAGCCGCGATCTCCTCCCGCGGCCGGCCCATGCGCTCGGCGAAGCGCTGCACGGCGACCGCCTCCGGGAGCGTGCCCCGATCGAGCTCGATCCAGTCCGCATGCTGAAAGACCGCCCGCCTCAGGCGCGCGCGCAGCATCTCGTCCTGGTAGAACCGCTCGATGATCTCCTGCGGCTTCCATCTGACGAGGACCCCGCCGAAATCGAAGACGACGTTGCGGACACGAGCGCGCAGCACGGACGGGCCCCGCCGGCGATCAGCGGGCGACCGCGCGCGCCGAGGGAAGCTGCGCCGCGCTCCAGCCGCCGCCGAGCGCCTGGATCAGCTCGACGGCCGCCGTGATCTCGCTCACCCGCAGCGTCACCTCCGTCTGCTGATCGCCGAGCAGAGTGGTCTCGGCGCTCATCACATCGAGGTAGGGGTCGAGCCCGGTCTGGTATCGAGCCGTAGCGATGCTCAAATAGCGCTGCGCGGCCCTCACCGCCGCCTCCTGCCGCGCGAGCTGCTCGGATCCCACGCGCAAGGTGGCGACGTAATCCTCGACCTGCTGAAACGCCGTGAGGACGGTCTGCCGATAGGCGGCCACGTCGGCCTCGTACTGCGCGGTGTACTGGGCGACCGTCGCCCGGCGCAGCCCCGCATCGAAGATCGTCTCGGAGGCCGAGGCGCCGAGAGACCAGAAGCGCGCGGGCGCCGAGAACAGCGTCCCGAGGGCTGACGACTCGAGCCCCCCCTCCGCGCTGAGATCGAGCGTCGGAAAGTAGGCGGTCTCCTCGACGCCGATGAGCGCGTTCGCCTGCGCCATGGTTCGCTCCGCCGCGGCCACGTCGGGACGCCGCTCGAGCAGCTCGGACGGAACGCCGATCGGGACGGCGGGAACGGGCGTGGTGAGCGGCTTTACCGGCACGGAGAAGCTCGATGCCGGCTTGCCGATCAGCGTCGCGATCGCATGCTCGTAGATCGCGCGGTTCGTGGCGATGCCGACCGCCGTCGCCTGAGCGTTGGCGAGCGTCACTTCCGCCTGCGCCACGTCCTGGTCGTCGTCGATCCCGCTCTCCTTCAGGCCGCGGGTGAGCTCGAGCGACTCCCGGTCCGCCTGGATCGTGCGGTCGTAGAGCTCCTGCAGGGAGTCCTGTCCGCGCAGCTCGAAGTAGTACGCGGCGAGGTCCGCCTCCTCGGTGAGCCGCTCGTTCTGCAGATCCGCCGCGCTCACCTGCGCGGCGTAGCGATACTCCCGGACGGTGTTGCGGATGCGGCCCCACAGATCGGGCTCCCAGGAGACATCGAACGGCAGCGAGATCTCCGTGAACGTGCCGCCGCCGGCGCCCGCGGCTCCGAGGCCCACCGCGCCCGCGCCGACGATCGCGGCCTGCGAGCTCACCGTGCTCGGCGAGTGGGTCTTCGAGTAGGACGGCGCGACCGTCAGCGTCGGGAAGTAGCTCGCGCGCGCCTCGCGCACCTCGGCGCGGGCCGCCATGAAGCTCTGGAAGGCCTGCGCGATGTTCTGATTGCCGATGTCGAGCTCGCTCTCGAGCGCATCGAGCTCGGGGTCGCGGAAGATCTCCCACCACTT
>JASHSR010000142.1 GCA_030038645.1 Gammaproteobacteria bacterium | reverse complement strand
CGACGGCGGCGGCGAGCCCAAGCCATAGAGCCCCGAGCAGGCCGGCGGCGATCAGCGCGGCGAGGAGCACTCCGGCAACGACCTCTCCCACGACGCCGCTATCGCCGATGGCGCGCCACAGCAAGAGCAGCCCAATCAGGGTGAAGAGGATCTGCGTCACCATCTCCATGGTGAGGTCGGCGACGGTCCCGGCGATGACCGGCGCGAGCTTCAGGCCGCGTTGCTGCAGCAAGCGCGCGGCGACGAACTCCCCGCCGATCTGCGCGACAGGCAGGAGGTTATTCACCGCCTCCCGGATCCAGCGCATCGTCATGTAGGCGGGCAAGGTGGGCCGCGGCCGGGTCGGTCCGGCGATCACGCGCCAACCCGATGCCGAGAACAGGATCTGCACGAAGTGGAAGGCGATCACCGCGAGAATGCCGAGCCAGCCGGCGTGGGCGAGCAGGTCGAGGATCCTCCCGACTCCATAGCTCTCGAGCAGCCACGCGGACAGGCCGAGGCCGGCAAGGCCGCCGATGAGCGCACCAAACTTCACGCGTGAGCCTCTCGCCGATCGGAGCTGAGATGGCGCGTCGAGCCTCGCGCCGCCTGCGCCAGCCTCCGGCCCCTACACTCGAAAGACGTATACCTGGGCGTCGTCGCGGTCCACGTCGGGCGGGAACGATTTGTGTTTGTCGGCGTAGTACCGAGCCCGTTGATCGCCATGGCTCGCGAGATTGTACGTCAGATAGAGGATGCGGCGGGGCGTATCGGTCAGATTCGGCTTGGAGGCATGCGGCACGAAGCTGTCGAAGAAGATCACATCGCCGGGCTCGGTCGGCACCGCTTGCAGGGCGAGGGCGCCGTCGCTCAACGGCTGCCACTCCTCGCCGATCAACCCTTGGCCGAGCCGGCGCGGCCCCATCTCCATGCAACCGTTCGCCGAGGTGGCCGGATCGAGCGCCACCATGGCGGTAACGAAGATCGGCGCATACCGGGTCCAGCCGGCCTGCTGGTCCTGGTGAGCCTTGAACCCTCCGCCGCCCGGCATCTTGAAGTTGATCTTGTCCTTGAACAGCACCACCGGGCCGTCCATCAGCGCGCCGATCCAGCGCGCGAGGGCGCCGTTGCACACGAATTGCTCGAACCGCTCATGGTAGGGGCAGAAATTCTCGATGCGTTGAATCAGCCGCCGTCCGGGCTCGGCCACGCTGTCCTCGTGGTAGACCCAGTGGCGGCCGGACACCTCGGGCGCGGTTTGCAGCTCGGTGGTCCAGCGCAACAGCTCCTCGACCTGGCTGCCCTCGAAGAACTCGTGCAGGACCAGGTATCCGTCGCGCTGCATCCGGGCGCGCTCCGCTGTCGTCGGGTCGCGGCCTTGATGGGTCGATCCCGACATCTGATTGATCATCGAATGATCCCGGGCGAAGCCGTGAACGTGGCTGAAATGCTAGCGTACCGCGTGCGCCGTGGGAACGCCTACGGGTTGAGACGCGCGAGCCTGCCGGCGGGTTCGATGAGCGCGGTCCGCCGCGCCGGCCTCGGCGCCCGGCCCGGCCGGACTATCTTTGCTCCCTTCCGCAAGCTAAGCTTCTGCGGCTCGAATTCCGGCGGCGCCCGCCTTGCCGGGCAGGCTCCGCCTGCCGAACAGCCAAAGGAGGACCTTCCATGATGAAATTTCGCGTACTCAAGAACAAGTGGGTGGGGTTTGCGCTGTGTGCAGGTCTCGTGGCGCTGCCGCTCGCGGCACACGCCGACGCGTCCGACGAGGTCGCGACAGCCGCAAAGCACGCCGGCTTCTCGGCGCAGGCGACCTCCCTTGCAGTGGCCGACACCCATCTGCATCACACCCTGAACTGCCTGGTCGGGCCCGGCGGGCGAGGCTTCGACGCCAAGCAGGCGAATCCCTGCAGCTCCCAGGGCAACGGCGCCATTCCCGATACGACCGACGCCGCGGCGAAGAAGACCCTCGAGCGCATCGCTTATCGTGCGCGCCGGGCGCTCACCAGCAAAGACCTGGCGACCGTGAAGAAGGATGCCGCACGGATTCAGGCGGAGCTCGGGAACGTCAAGTAGCCGATCCATCGGGGCTCAGGCCACGATGAGTGCGGACTGAGCCGCCCGAGCTCCGGGCGGCTCAGCATCTGCCCGCGCGCGTTTGGGTTACAGCGGCGCCCAGCGCCTACCGATGCGCGCCTGGGCTGTAGCGGCGCCCCAGCGCCTACCGACGCGCGTTTGGATTGCAGCGGCGCCCCAACGCGTACCGACGCGCGCTCGGGCTGCAGCGCCGGCCCAGCGCGTACCCGCGCTACCGGGCGGCGCCCAGCGCTTCGTCCGCGATTTGCGCCGCTTGCACCGCCGAGGGCCAGCCGGCGTAGAAGGCGAGGTGAGTGATGAGCTCGGAGAGCTCCTCGCGCTTGACGCCGTTGCTGAGCGCGAGCCGCACGTGAAAGCGGAGCTGCTCGGGGCGGTATAGGGCAACGAGCGCCGCGCAGGTGATCAAGCTGCGATCGCGCTTGGAGAGCTCCTTTCGCTCCCAGATCTCCCCAAACAGGACCTCGGAGGTGAGGTCGGCGAGCTTTGGAGCCGTGCGGCGCAGGGAATCGGGAGGTCGCGGCAAGTTGTTCTCGGCCATCGCAGCTTCTCCTGGGCAAAGCGCCATGCTAGCGCATTGCGTCGCCCGATGGCGAAGCGGCACGGCGGTCGGCCTGCTTGCGCACGTAGATCTCCTCGCGGTCGATCGCGATGTCGCGAGGCGCGGCGATGCCGAGGCGCACCTGGTTCCCCTTCACGCCCAGGATCGTGACCATGATGCTCTCACCGATGCAGAGCCGCTCGCCCGGGCGGCGTGTCAGGATCAGCATATCTTCCCTCCCTTTGCGACGGCGTGTCGCGAGTGCTTACGTTGTGGCGGCCGAGCCGATTCGGGCCGCGGCTGCGTCGAGCTCGTTGTAGACAGCCTTCAGCTCATCGATGGCG
>JASHSR010000141.1 GCA_030038645.1 Gammaproteobacteria bacterium | reverse complement strand
GAGCCGCCGACGCGGACCTTGCCGGCGAGCACTTTGGAGAGGCTCGCGGCCGCCGAGCCGGCGTATACATACAGCACCGTCCCCGGTAACATGCCGATCCACGAGCCGATCACGTAGTCGCGCGGCCGGACGGCCGTGATGCTGTAGCCGTAGTTGAGCAGATTGTACGGGAACGCGGGCGACAGCCGCGTGAGCAGCACGACCCAGAAGCCCCGCGAGCCGAGCGCGCGGTCGAGCGCGCGAAACCTCGGCCACGCCTCGATGCGGCGGCTCACCCAGTCGCGGGCGAGCGTCCTCCCGATGAAGAAGGCGACGGTGGCGCCGGTGATGCTCGCGAAGGACACGAGCACCGTCCCGCGCGCGAAGCCGAAGATCGCGCCGGCGGCGAGCGTCAGCAGGAATTCGGGCAGCAGGCAGACGATTACGGCGACATACAGCAGGAAGAAGGGCAGCGATGCGGATTCGCGGTGCGCCTTGGTCCAGGTGAGCGCAGCGCGGAGCCAGTGCTCGACGGGCAGCAAGAGCGCGCCGGCGACGAGCAGCACGAGCAGAGCGGCCCCGATGAGCGCGCGGGCTCTCATGGGAACCAACCGCGCGCGGCCCAGTCGGTATGGCACAGTGGCTCTCGATGCCACGGCCGACCCTGCGCAGCTCGATTAGCTCGATCAGCCCGCCGCCTATGCGATCCCCGCTCCTCTATGCGATGCCCTGGGACTTCTCTCCCACGGTCTTCCTCGTGTGCGCCGCCTCGGCCGTAGCCTACGCGCGCGGCCAGAGGGCGCTGCGGGCCCGGGGCGAGGCGACGGGCTTCTGGCCGCCGTTCGCGTTCTGGGTCGGGCTCGCGCTCGATTATGTCGTGCTTCAAACCTATTTCGACTATCTCGCCCAGCATATGTTCTGGATGCACCGGCTGCAGCATCTCGTGCTGCACCACCTCGCTCCGGCGCTGCTCGTCCTCGCGGCGCCGGGTCACGTGATGAAGGCGGGCGTGCCGACCGCCTGGCGCGCGCGCGCTGAAGCGCTCGTCCGCGAGCGCAAATTCGTGGCCTCGGTGCTGTGGGTGGGACAGCGGCTTTTCCGGATCGTCCAGAATCCGCTCATCGCGCCGCTGCTGTTCGTGGGCCTCATCTACTTCTGGTTGACTCCGTCGATACACTTCGCCGCGATGCTGGATGTCAACCGCTATCGGGCCATGAACTGGGGCATGGCGGTCGATGGTATCCTGTTCTGGTGGCTGATGCTGGCGCCCCGCAGCGCTCAGGGGTCCGCGGCCATCGGCTATGCGGCGAGAATCCTGATCGTCTGCCTGGTGGCGCTGCCCCAGATTCTGCTCGGAGCCTACATCGGGCTGCACACGACGGTCCTCTTCGACGTCTATGCGATCTGCGGCCGCGCCTGGGCCATCAGCCCCGTCATGGACCAGCAGATCGGCGGACTGCTCACGTGGATTCCGGCTGCGATGATGTCGGGCGTCGCCATGCTCGTGATCCTGCGCCGCCTGTTCGTCGAGGAGGCCGAGAGCGGGCATGCGCCGGCGCGGCTCCCGCAAGTGGAGAGCGGACCCGCTCCGGGTCGGCCCCCGCAAGTGGAGAGCGGGCTTGCTCCGGCGCGGCTGCCGCAGGCCGCAAATCGGGGGGTGTGAATGTTGCCCATGCGACGAGGTGCGGGACTGCTCGCGCTCTGCTTGGCTCTTGCCTCTTGCGCCCGGCCCTCGCCACCGTTCGCGCTGCAGAATGTGACCGGCCTGTTGCCGCGGCTGAAGTTCGAGCTCACGAACCAGGACGACCGGCTGGTCACCGCGGCCGATTACCGGGGCAAGATCGTCATGCTGTACTTCGGCTACACGCACTGCCCGGACGCGTGTCCCACGACGCTCGCGACGCTCGAGGCGGCGATCCGCAGTCTCGGCCCCGATGCCGCGAAGATGCGGGTCCTGTTCGTCACCGTCGATCCCAAGCGCGACACGACGACCGTGCTCAAGAGCTACGTGGGCTTCTTCGGCCCGCAGTTCGTCGGGCTGCGCGGCGACGACGGCGAGTTGAGGGCGCTCAGCAAGCGCTACCGTATCGCGTACCATCTCGAGCCGCCGGATCGCAACGGGAATTACGCCGTGGACCACAGCAGCGCCATCTTCATATTCGACGGCACCGGGCGCGCACGGCTCCTCGGCAACGAGGCCGACGGCGCCGCGAAGATCGCGCAGGACCTGCGCCGGCTCGTCGCCGCTTGACCTTCCGCTTGCCGGATGCCCTAGATAGGCCCCGAGTAGTGGATCGTGGGCTCGAAGCCGCGGGGCGGCGGCTCACGGGAGGATGTTCGGATGGGTGAGACAGTCGAGCTCTCGGTCTCGGGAATGACGTGCAGCGGCTGCGCCAGCACGGTGACGCGCGTGCTCTCGCGCGTGGCCGGCGTGACCGCCGCCCGTGTGGACCTGGCGAGCGGCCGCGCATCGGTCGAGGGTGCGGTGCGCGCGGAGGAGCTGATCCGCGCCGTGCAGGCCGCCGGATACGACGTGGAAGTATGGAGACCCGCGAGCTCGCCGTCTCCGGCATGACGTGCGCCACGTGCGCGGGCCGCGTCGAGAGGGCTCTCTCGCGCGTGCAGGGCGTGACGCGCGCCTCGGTGAATCTGGCGACGGAAAGAGCCTCCGTCGAGGGGCGACCCGGCGAGCTGAGGCCGGCCGATCTGGTGGTCGCCATACGCCGCGCGGGCTACGAGGCCGAGCTGCTCACGGGAGACGCGGACCGCGACCGGCACGTTCTCGCGGCCGAGCAGGAGCGCATCCGGCGCGAGGCGCGGCGAGTCGCGGCGGCGAGCCTGCTCAGCGCGCCGCTGCTGCTGCCGATGCTCGGCATCGCGCTGCCGGGCTGGCTGCAGCTCGCGCTCGCGACGCCCGTGCAGCTCCTCATCGGCGCGCGATTCTACGTCGCCGCCTGGAAAGCGCTCCGCGCATTCACCGGCAACATGGATCTGCTCGTCGCGCTCGGCACTTCGGCCGCCTATCTCTACAGCCTCTTTCTGCTGCTCGCCGCGCCGCCCGGAGCGCACCTGTACTTCGATGCGTCGGCGGTCGTGATCGCGCTCGTCGTGACCGGCAAGTGGCTCGAGGCGCGAGCCAAGCGATCCACCACCGCGGCCATTCGCGCGCTCATGTCCCTGCGGCCGGAGCGCGCGCGCGTCGAGCGCGATGGCGAGGAGATCGAATTGCCCGCCGCCGCGGTGGCGCTGCATGACGTGGTGGTGGTCAGGCCGGGCGAGCGCCTGCCGGTCGACGGTGTCGTGCTGAGCGGCAGCAGCGCGGTCGATGAGAAGCTGCTGACCGGCGAGAGCCTGCCCGTTGCAAAGCGTCCGGGCGACCGGGTGACGGGCGGCTCGATCAACGGCAACGGACGGCTGCGCGTCGAGACGACGGCGGTCGGCGAGCAATCGACCCTCGCGCGAATCATCGCGCTCGTCGAGAGCGCTCAGGCGGGGAAGGCTCCGGTGCAGAGGCTCGTCGATCGCGTTGCCGCGTGGTTCGTGCCGTTCGTGCTGCTCGTCGCGCTTGCCGCGCTCGCCGGCTGGTGGCTCGTCGGAGGCGACCTCGCCGCCGGCATCGTGGCGGCGGTCTCCGTGATGGTCATCGCCTGCCCGTGCGCGCTCGGCCTCGCGACGCCGACGGCCCTCATGGTCGGCACGGGGGCGGCGGCGCGCGCGGGCATTCTCATACGAGACATCGAGGCGCTCGAGCGCGCGCATCGGCTCGATACGGTCGTGCTCGACAAGACCGGCACGCTCACCGAGGGCAAGCCGGCCGTGACCGAGATCGTCCCGGACGGCGTGAGCGGGCTCGAGCTGCTGAGGCTCGCCGCGGCCGCGCAGAGAGGCAGCGAGCATCCGCTCGCGCAGGCCGTGCTCGCCGAGGCCGCGGCGCTCGAGCTCCCCGCGCTCGATGAGTTCCAGGGAGTGCCGGGGAAGGGCTTGACGGCGACCGTGGGAGGCCGGCGGATCGCAGTCGGCAATCGGCGCCTCATGCAGGACTGCCACGCCTACCCGGACGGCGCGGACTCGCAGGCGCCGGGAGCTGGGCGCAGCGCGGCGGCGCGGCTCGAGGGACCGGCCGCGAAGCTCGAGGGGCGAGCCGCGAGCCTCGAAGGGCAAGCCGTGAGCCTTGAGGGGCATGCCGCAAGCGTCGAAGGACCGGCCGCACGCCTCGAGGGACAGGCCGCGAGCCTCGAGGAGCAGGCGGCGCGGCTCGAGGGGCTGGGACGCACGGTGATGTGGGTTGCTTTGCTCGAGCCGCGGCCGCGGCCGATCGGCCTCATCGCCGTGGCGGATCCAATCAGGCCGACGGCTCCAGCCGCCGTGGCGCGCCTGCACGAGATGGGCCTCGCGACCGTACTGCTTACGGGCGACAACGAGCGAACGGGCGCGGCGGTCGCCGCGCAGCTCGGCATTCCCCGTGTAATTGCGGGCGCGCTGCCCGCGGAGAAGGCGGCCGAGGTGCGGCGGCTTCAGGCCGAGGGGCGGCGCGTCGGCATGGTGGGCGACGGCGTCAACGATGCGCCGGCCCTGGCGGCGGCCGACATCGGCATCAGCATCGGATCGGGCGCCGATGTCGCGATGCAGACGGCGGGTATCACGCTGATGCGCTCCGATCCGCGGCTCATCGCCGAGGCCATCGCGGTGAGCCGCGCCACTTACGAGAAGATCGGGCAGGGCCTGTTCTGGGCGTTCGTCTACAACATCGTCGGCATGCCGGCGGCGGCGCTTGGCATGTTGAGTCCGGTCATCGCCGGAGGCGCCATGGCTCTCTCGTCCGTCAGTGTCGTATCGAACGCGCTGCGCTTGAGGAGCTGGAAGCCCGCGCTGGGAAGGGCCGGTGAGAGCCGGTGACGGCGCGATGGGCCGCCCTCGACAGGCTCTCGCGATGAGATCGCGGCGGCGCTTCGTACAAGGTCTCGCGAGCGGAGCTCTCGTGGCGTCTGCGGGCGCAGGCGGCCTGGCGTGGGCCGCGATGCGGCCGCCTGCCGAGCTATCCGGCACGGACTTCCATCTGCAGATCGGCGCGCGCGAGGTGAGCTTCACCGGCAGGAGGCGCACCGCGACCGCCGTGAACGGACAGATTCCGGCGCCGCTCTTGCGTTGGCGCGAGGGTGACACGGTCACGCTGCGAGTCACCAATCGCTTGCCGGTGCCGACTTCCATTCACTGGCACGGCGTGCTGGTGCCGTCGGACATGGACGGCGTCCCCGGGCTGAGCTTCGCCGGCATCGCGCCGGGCGAGACCTTTGCGTACCGCTTCCGAGTGCATCAGTCCGGAACGTACTGGTATCACAGCCACTCGGGCTTCCAGGAGCAGACGGGGCTCTACGGGCCGATCGTCATCGAGCCGCGCGGCGGGGCGCCGCGGCGCGCCGAGCGCGATTACACCGTGCTGCTCTCGGACTGGACCGACACCGATCCGGAGCGCCTGTACCGCCTGCTCAAGGTCGACAGCGAGTACTTCAATTTCGGCCGCCGGACGCTCGGGGACTTCTTCTCCGACGCGCGCAAGGAGGGCTTGCGCCGGGCGCTCGACGATCGGCTGATGTGGGGCCGGATGCGGATGGATCCGCGCGACCTCGCCGATGTCTCGGGCTACGCGTACACGTATCTGATGAACGGCGCCACGCCGGCGGACAACTGGACCGGGCTCTATCGGCGCGGCGAGCGGGTGCGGCTGCGCTTCATCAACGGCTCGGCCATGAGCTTCTTCGACGTTCGCATTCCGGGCCTCGACCTCAAGGTGATCGCGGCCGACGGGCAGGACGTCGAGCCCGTTACCGTCGAGGAGTTCCGATTCGGGTCCGGCGAGGTGCTCGATGTCATCGTCGAGCCCCGGGACGATCGCGCGTACACGATTTTCGCGCAGTCGCTCGACCGGTCGGGCTACGCCCGCGGAACCCTGGCGCCGCGGCCGGGCCTGCAAGCGCAGGTCCCGCCGCTCGACCCACGGCCGCTGCTCGCAAGGGTTGACATGGGCATGGCGGAGCGGATGCCCGCAATGGACGGCGCGGCCATCGGAGCCGGGGAGGGCGCAGGCGGCATGGGGCGTATGAGTGGCATGGGTGGCATGCGCGGCATGAGCGGCATGTCTGGAATGAGCGGTATGAAGGGCATGAGCGGCGCGGGCGGGATGTGTGGGATGGGAGCAATGGGCGGGATGAGCCTCTCCATGCGCCTCGACGATCCGGGCGTGGGCCTGCGCGGCAACGGGCGCCGCGTGTTGACGTACGCGGACCTGCACACGCTCGGCGGGCCGAT
>JASHSR010000140.1 GCA_030038645.1 Gammaproteobacteria bacterium | reverse complement strand
CGAGGGCGCGGGCGACTACGAGAAGATCGTCGCGCCCGACATGATGGTGGATCATCCCGTGTACCGGGTGACCTGGGGCGCGAATCCCGCCGTCATCGAGGGAAAGGAAGGCGTTCTCGCGTTCTACAGGAGCGTCGGCGAGGCGGTGCTGTGGCACTCCGACGATCGTCTCTCCGTCGAGGACTGGGGCGTGTGCGACGAGATCACGTTCCACCAGCTCGCGCTGGGCGCGGACTTGAGGCTCATCGGCTATCCGGTGGATCAGGCAGACAGGCTGTATCACGTCTACAGCCGCCAGGCGTTCATCTGGCCGTACGACGAGCGGGCGCGCCTCGTCGGCGAGCACCTCTACGAGGACAAGACGAGCCTTCGCATCGAGGAGGTCGATCGCTCGGAAGCCATCACGCCGGCGCGCGTGCGCGCCATCCACCGCGAGCAGCTCGCCAAGCTCGAAGCGGAGCGCGGGCCCAACTTCTGGCTGCTGGGCAGAGCTTGAGCTGGCCGCCGCGGCCGCTCGGGCGGCCGTCGCGGCGAGGCCGCGCTGCCGCCCAATTGCTACCGCGCCCAGTCGCCGCCGCGACGGCCGCGCCATGGCGGCGAGGCCGCGCTCAATGCTTGCGCGGGTCCTTCTCCCCGAGCCCGGGATAGAACAGCAGCCGATTGGGCAGCGACTCGTTGTACACCTTGCGCAGCTTGAACAGCCAGTGGCCGTTGCGCTTCACGAGCTCGTCCTCGTAGTGCCCGAAGAAGATGAGCTGGACGTCCCGCTGCGGCGTCTCGTTGGTAATGTTGAACCAGTAGGCGTACGTCGTCGCCGTGTTTCCGTGCACATTGATCACGTGGTTGATGATCATGTGGTAGGTCCGCGGGCGTGACGTTGCGCCCTTGGGGAGACTGACGGGCCGGGCGCCGCCGAAATTGGACATCGCCTTGCGAATGGCCGCCTTGCCGCGCTCCACGCCGCCCGCCCATACGAGCACGCCGTCGTCGGCCCACGTCGCCATGACGGTATCGATGTCGCCGGCATCCACGGCAACCATGTACCGGTTGGATAGATTCTCGATCTCGGCCCGGTCCTCGGCATAGCCGGCCAGCGCGGCGCTCGACATGCCGCAACAGAGCGCGGCGCCAATACCGATCACGAGCAAGGGGTTTCTCATGGAGCTCTCCTGTGGCGGGTTGAACGAAGGGGAGCCGCTCGTCATGCCCGCGTCGAGACGGCCCAGCACAGCAACGTCGCGAGGTTCGGCGGCCTGCCGTGCAGCCCTGCGGAGGCGCCACGTGGCCTTCCCCCGAGTGGTTCGGATGGGATGTTAGTTCAGCGCCATTCCCGGCGCCACGGATGAGGCGCGCGCCTTGCGGCCGAGCGCGTTGCCTGCACTCCGGATCGGGTCCGGCACACTCCGCGAGATGCGCTACGGGACCAGGCCGCGCATCCCGGCTTGCTCGGCGATGCGAGGCTGTAGAGCCTCCGCCGCGGCGATGTCGGCCCGTCCTTGCCTTGTCATACCCCTTCGCAGCTCCCCGATGCCGCGGCCGTAGCGCGCCCCCGCATTTTGGGGCTGGACTCTCAGCACAGCGTCGAAATCCGCCATGGCCTTGTCCCATCTTCCCAGCCGCAACCGCGCGATGCCGCGGCCGTTGAGGACATCCGGATCGCCAGGTCTCAACTCGAGAGCGGCGTTGCAATCGGCCAGTGCCCTCTCGAGGTCTATCCCCGCCGAGGCTTGCGCCCTGCAGCGGCCGCTCAGTGCCTCGCCGCTCCGCGCGTCCTGAGCGTGTGCCGCAATCCACGAGTCGTACTGCGCAACGGCGGCCGTGAAGAGCCCGAGGCGCAGATAGAGGCCGCCCATCACGCGACGCACGTCCGCCTGCGGGGGCGCGGAGCGATCCGCGGCGTCGAGATCCGAGCGCGCCGCGGCGTCGTCGTGCTCGGCCAGGTGCAGCTCCGCTCGGGTGACTAGTGCGGGCACGTCGTTCGGCTCGAGCTCGAGAGCCCGGTCGAAATCGGCCATGGCGAGTGAGGGTTGCGCGTTGCCCCAGTGCGCGAGGCCACGCTGGTAGAAGTAGCTCGGCTCGTTCGGGGCGAGGTCGCAGGCGCGAGTCAGATCGGCGAGCGCCCGGGCGAACTCGCGGCGGGCCGCAAAGGCGGCGCCGCGCAGTGCGAAGCCCTCAGCGCCGGTGGGCTCTCCGGCCTCGACGGCCGGTGCAGACACCTCGCTCGCCCGCGCGCTCCGTGGCGAATCGAGATCGAACACCGGTCCTCCGTTGTACGTGAAATACAGCTTCCTCTGGCTTCTCGCCACGTAGATGCGATGTGCCAGAAAGAAGTCCGTTCCGATCAGCATGTCGGCGGAGTCGGAGCGAGGACCGATATCCGCGATGCGCAGTCGCGTGTTGCGCACTTCCTCGTCGCCGAGCTTGAAGCTCGCGAAGGACGCGCTCCAAGCTCGCACGGGTCGCCGCCCGAGGCCATACATGAGACCCACGCGAAGAACGCCGCGATTTCCGGGCCTGACGCCGGCGCGCTCCGCTGCGGCGAGTGAGACGACCGATCTTTCCGCGCCCGTGTCAAACATCACACGGATCTTGACGCCGTTCAGGAGCGCCGCGCCCGTCGTGTGGGGCGAGATGGGACTGGCCAAGTCGACGTCGATGACGGAATACGGCAGGGACTTCGCCCAGTATGCGAGCGCCGCGCCGCGGCACGCCTCGGGATGCATCAGCCGCAGAGCTCCGTTTGCGAAGTCATACTCAACGTCGGGGCGCTCTCGTCCGATCCTGAGGAAGTCCTGGCCGAGAATACCCATGGCGCCGGCAGGCTCGCTCCCGCCGACGATGAGCTGCACGTCGGAGAATACGGTGTTGAAGAGCCTGAAGAAGTTGACATGGGTGACTGCGATGCCGACGCCGCCGCCGATGCCCTCCAAATAAGAGCCGGAGAGGCCTTCCCTCAAAATGGTGATCCGCGGCTCCCCATACTCGCCGCCCGGCCCGAGCCCGGGCCCGGCGGGGCTCACCGGCAGTTTGAGTTGGGCGGCGGTGCCGGCGGTCAGCATGCTGTAGAAGGCGCCGGTATCGAGGATGAGCACCGCATCGGAGCCGTTGATCTGGGCCGTGACCGTCGGCCTCAGCCCGTTCATCGTGACGGGAAGCTCCGCCAGCTCGACGAGCCGGCAGCCGGCGGACGCTACCGGAGGAAAGCATTGCGCGATCAACAGGACGGCAAGTGGAGCAACGCTCTTCATTTCAGCGGGCCGGAGCTCGTCATCCGACGAGAAATGCGCATGCTCTCGAGGCGAGCCCCCGCGCGCAGCTGCAAGCTGCCGGCCCGGCCGAGATATCGCGATTCGACGTTACTCCGCGCCGATACGCGAGCCAAGCGCGCCGGGCAGCATGCCCTCCGGGCGCGGGCTTGGCCGAGGCGGCGTTTGCCCTCGAGCGTCCGGTTGTGCGAGGCTCCGAGGCGTTGGCAGCGAGGCGCGCCGGAGGAATGAGACGATGAGCTCAGGACTTTCGAAGGCCCGGCTGGGCCGTTTGCATCACGCGATGGCGGCGTATGTCGAGTCCGGCGAAGTGCCGGGCATCGTCACGCTGGTGAGCCGCCGCGGCGAGGTCCACGTCGATGCGGTCGGCTCGAAGGCCCTGGGCGGCCGGGATCCGATCGGCCGCGATACGATTTTCCGGATCGCATCGATGACCAAGCCCATCACGGCGGTCGCGACGATGATCCTCATCGAGGAGTGCAAGTTGAGGCTCGACGAGCCGGTGGACCGGCTGCTGCCGGAGCTCGCGGGGCGGCGGGTACTCAAGCGAATCGACGGACCGCTCGATGAGACGGTGCCTGCGCGCCGCCCGCTCACCGTGCGCGACCTGCTCACCTTCCGCATGGGATTCGGCATGATCCTCGATCCGTCGGGTGCCTCGCCGATCAGCAAGGCCATCGCCGATACCCAGATCCAGTCGCTGAGACCGCCGCCGCCGTACGCGCCCGACGAGTGGGTCAAGCGCCTCGGGTCCCTGCCGCTCATGTATCAGCCCGGCGAGCGTTGGATGTACCACACCGGTTCCGACGTGCTGGGCGTGCTCATTGCGCGTGCCTCAGGCCAGCCGTTCGAGACCTTTCTGAGGGAGCGCATCTTCGGGCCGCTCGGGATGAAGGACACCGCCTTCAGCGTGCCGCCCGCGAAGCTCGACCGGCTGGCGGCGTGCTACCGCATCCATCCCGAGACCCGAGCGCTCGAGCTGCTCGACGATCCGAAGAGCAGCACGTGGGCTCAGCCGCCGGCGTTCCCGGCGGGTGGCGGTGGCCTCGTCTCGACCCTCGACGACTACTACGCGTTCGGACTGATGCTGCTCAACGGGGGTCGGCACGGCAACGAGCGCATCCTCTCGCGCCCTTCGGTCGAGGCGATGACCACCGATCAGCTCACCGCGGATCAGCGCGCCACAGCTACGTTCTTCCCGGGCTATTTCGACAGCCGCGGATGGGGCTTCGGCGTGTCGGTCGTGATCCGGCGCGATGGCGTCGGGACCTCGCCCGGCCAGTTCGGCTGGAGCGGCGCCTTCGACACCACTTGGCTCTCGGACCCGCGGGAGCAGCTGGTCGCGATTCTCATGGCCCAGCGCATGGCATTCGGGCCCGCGCCGGCCGGAATGCGCCCGGACTTCTGCACCTCGGTCTATCAGGCCATCGATGATTGAGCGGTGAGGCGGCGGGCGGAGCGACCGCCGGGCGGCGAGGCGGGGGGCGGCGAGGCCGATCCGTCCGTGACGGCGGCGCGGCCTCGTGGGCTCGCTCTTTGCGATCTCGACCGTCAGTGCCCCGGAGGGGAGCGGTGCATCCAGCGGTCCGCCCAGGCGATGAAGTACTTCACGTTCGGCACATCAGTGTGGCCGCCTTCGTGCTGCCGCCAGGCGAGCCGGCCGTCGAGCAGCCCGGCGCCGATGGGCGGCATTCTCGCGTGGCGGTAGTCGTCTCCGACGCCGAGATCTTTCGCGCCGAGCAACCGGAAGACGCGTCCCGCCGCAACGGCTGCCATGTAGCTACCCTGCTGATCGACCCATAGAGCGTCGCCCGCCTTGGGTGAGCCGTAGCTGATGAAGGTCAGGCGCGGCGCGCAGAGCTCGATCAGCTCGGAGGATTCGACGGGCAGGTCGGCTGCCGTCTTCGCGCCGCCTTTGGCTTCGGAGGCGCCATATTTGAGGAAGTTGCCGGCCATCCAGTGGTACTCGCCGGCTCCCGTGAGGTTCTCTACCGTCTCCCCGAAATTGCGCCGGAACGGTGCGGCGCCGCCCTTGCCCGAGGAGCCGATCAGCGCCATGTAGAAGCGCTGATCGAACGCCATGGCGACGAGCGCGGCCTTGCCGTAGCGTGAGACGCCTTCGATCCCGATGTGCTTCGGGTCCAGATCGGGGTCCCGAGCGAGATAGTCGTAGGCACGGCTCGCGCCCCACGCCCACGCGCGCAGCGCACCCCAGTCGTCGGGCTTGCGGGGAGTGCCCCTGTTCACGAGGCCGATGATGCCTCGGGTCAGGCCTGCGCCGTTATCGGCCTGGACGCTGGTTGGATCGAGCAGCGCGACCGCCCAACCGTCTGTCACGAGCTGCAGGATGGGATCGTCCGGCCGCCGCGGCGGCGGGAAGAACGGCGGTGTCGGGATCGGCTGCCATGCGGGGTGAGTGCGAAAGACTTCGGCGAGCGAGGGGTCCTGCCGGATGAGCGCTTGCTTCAACGCCGCATTCATCCGCGCGACGGCGTCGGGCGAGGGAGGAACCGGCGCCGGAAAGGCAGGCGATCCCAGCACGAACATGATGAGCACCGGCATCGGACCCCGGTGTGCGACCGGCTTGACCAGCATCATCGCGATATCGACGTGGATCGCGGGGTCGGCGGAGTTGTCGACATGGCCAACGAGGCGGGATGCGGTCACGGGCATGCGACCTATCCGTTCCGGCTCGGACGCGGTGACCGACCAGCTGACGCGAGGCACGTTCGGCGGAACGCGGCCGTAGACCTCCCGCTCGAAGGCGTCGACGATCTCGGGGCGCCGCAGGCGGCGCCACATCTCGGGTGTGGTGACCGAGCGGCCGTCGCGCATAACCAACGGGTCGGGCCAATCCGGATAGGGATTGGCCTTCGACTCATCGTAGTTGGCGTGGTTGGGCGCGGTCGGGTCGCCGCTCGGGCCCGGCCGCAGCTGGCGGATGCCGAGCCGGTCCATCATCAGCTGATGGTCCTGCTCCGTCGCCTGCGCCTCGGCTGCGCCGATCTGTGCACTTGCGCGCTGCGGCAGTCCGACCAGTAGGGCCGGCACGGCCAACACCAGCATGACGAGGTCGATCCGAAGGCTTCGCATTTCGAGTGCCCCCACCTTGCAGTCCGCGTTGCGTCGCATCGCATCCACGCGCGAGCGCACTGCGAAATGTTTCCAGCCGCGCTAGACACCTTTTAGCGGGCGGCCGAGACGGGCGCAACGCGCCCTTCGCGGCTGGATGCCGCCTTCATTTCGGCTCTCCGTTCGCCGTGCGTTGAGGCATACTGCGCCTCGGCTGGCGCGCCCCGCGCGGCGCTGGCGCCGCCGATGCGGCACGACCTTTGGACAAGTCAACAGCCCGAAGCCCCGACCACCGAGAGCCTGCTATGTCCAAGAAGGATACGTCCCCCTTGCCCCCCGGCCTCGATCGCTTCGCAGCCGAGCGCCGCCGCTTCCTCGCCGAGGGAGCCGGTATCGGAGCGGGCGGCCTCCTCGCCGCGCTCGGCTTGAGCCGCTATGCCGCCGCTCAAGCGCCCGCCCGGCCTGCTGCGGCCGGTCCCCCCGGCGGGCGGTTGCCGGGCGTGACGCCGATGCCTCCGGAGCCCAAGGTGTCGCAGCCGGCGCCGCTGCACGACCTCGAGGGCAAGGTGGCCTACATCACGGCCTCGTCCGACGGCATCGGCCTCGGCATCGCGCGCGCGGCGTCCCTTGCCGGCATGAAGGTCTGCATCGGCTATCGCAACCCGGCGCGCCTCGCGGCCGCGCTGCCGCTGTTCAAGCCGGGCAACGCCGGCGTGTTTCCCATCAAGCACGACGTGACCGACCGGGATGCCTGGGTGCGGGTGCTGGAGCAGATCAAGAGCAAGTACGGCCGCTTGCATCTCGTCGTCAACAACGCCGGCGACAAGACCTTTGCGAGGGCGAGCACTGCCGCGTACAAGGAGTGGGACAATGCGGTCGCGGTGAACTACACGGCGACCTTCAACAGCGTCGTCACGTGCCTGCCCCACTTTCTCGAGCACGGCGAGGGCTCGCACATCGTCGTCACCTCCTCGATGAGCGGCCTGCTGCCCGGCGGCCCGCTCGGCGTCTACACGGCGACGAAGATCGCCGCGGTCGGGCTGATCGAGGCGCTGCGCGTCGAGCTCGAAAGCACGACCGTCGGCACCTCCGCGTTCTGCCCAGGCGGCGTCAACACCGACAACTGGATCGGCACCGGAAAGGAAGATCCATACCTCGTGGAGTACCGCAAGACCCATCCGCTGCCCAAGGGCTTCCGCGCTCGCTTCGGAAACCGTCCTCCGCCGGGCATGGATCCTTTGGAGGCCGGCAAGCGCGTGCTCAACGGCGTCATTCACAACGACCTGTTCATCATCACGCATCCGGAGTACATGCCCGGCACCGGGAAGCGCTTCGACGCGATGCTCGACTCCGAGCCGGTCGATGAGATTCCGCCCCCGCCTCCGGCTCGAGTGAGGGGCGAGGCGCCCGTGCTCCACTGCGGCATCTACAAGCGGGAGATCGCGCACCGGCGGCAGAAGCGCAAGTCCTATCTGACCACGTCCCTCTGAGGTCCCGGGTCGGCACAGCCGATCGGGCGCAACCGCAACACCATCGAGAGCTCACATGTCCAAGAAGGAAGATCCTCGAGCCAAGCGTGCAGATGGCATCCGGCAGGATGGCGATCCGGCGGCGGCGAGAGCGGACCGGCGCCAGTTTCTCGGCAGCGGCATGGCCTTCGGCACTGGCGGCCTGCTCGCGAGCCTGGGTTTGAGCCGCTACGCCAACGCGCAGAACACCGCGCCGGCGCCTGCGACGGGACCGCGGCCCACAACCGGACCGGGGTCGGCAAGGGGCCCTGGCGGCTTCGGACGCCCGGAGCCGAAGTACTCCCAGCCTCCACCGCTCAAGCATCTGCGAGGCAAGGTCGCCTACGTCTCGGCCGCGTCCGACGGCATCGGCCTCGGAATCGCGCGTGCCGCATCGCTCGCCGGCATGAAGGTCGTGATCGGCTACCGCAATTCGGAGCGCCTCGCGGCCGCGTTGCCGCTGTTCGAGCCTGACAATCCCGGAGTGCTGCCGGTCAAGCACGATGTGACGGACCGCGACGGGTGGCAGCGGATGCTCGATGAGGTCGTGAAGCACTACGGCAAGCTGCACCTGGTGGTCAACAACGCGGGCGTCAAGATCCTGACCGAAGCGAGCAAGGCGACGTACGCCCAGTGGGACAACGCGGTCGCGGTGAACTTCACGGCCATCTACAACAGCGTGCACGTCTGCCTACCCCACATGCTGCAGCACGGGGAGGGCGGCCATTTCGTGACCACGGCCTCGATGGGCGGCTTGCTGCCGGGCGTCAACGCGGGGGTCTACACCTCGACGAAGATCGCCGCCGTGGGGCTCATGGAGGCGCTGCGCATCGAGCTCGAGTCCACGAACATCGGAACGGGAGTGTTCTGTCCCGGCGGCGTCAACACGAACAACTACGCGGCCAGCGGCAAGGTGAATCCGTACCTCGAGAAGCGACTCGCGCAAATGCCGGCGCGCTTCCGGCGCTTCTTCGAGCGGCGGGGTCCCTCACCGGCCATGGACCCGCTCGAGGCGGGCGAGCGCGTGCTGAACGGCGTCGTGCACAACGATCTGTTCAT
>JASHSR010000139.1 GCA_030038645.1 Gammaproteobacteria bacterium | reverse complement strand
GTGTTCGGGCCGGGGTCGTGCCGGGCCGGAGGCGTGCCCGCGCCGGGGCCGTGTCCGCGCCGGGGGCCTCCTTACTTGGAGACGGGCCGCGACTCGGCGGGAGCACCGCCCGGCCAGCCCGTGCCACGCTTGTAGGTTTGCGGGCCCTCGAACAGCGCCTCGACGCGCGAGATCTTGCCGTTCACGAACTTGAATATCTCGGTGTTCAGAACCTCGTTCGGCTCCCGCATGCCCTCCGGCATGGCGAACCGATGGCCCTGGTAAGTCCAGCTCTCGACGTTTCCGCGGCGCATGAAGTCGAAGATGGCGAAGACGAGCTGCCGCTTCACATCGATGATGGGGAAGCGCGCGTCCTCGTACCCCGTGATGAACGAGTACTCCATGTAATCGAGTTGCTTGCCGCAACCGATCCCTAGCATGTTCGGCCGCGGCGCCTCGCCCGAAACGGCCGTTGGCTGACGCCCGATCGGCACCGGGGGAGTGTCGTGCGGTCCGAACGCGGTGACATTTCCATCCTCCAGTCGGATGCAGGACTCCGAATAGGGCGCGAGCGCCGCGTCGTGGAAGGCGACAGAGCGCAGATAGCCGAGCGCGCCCCGCCTCAGCGCCTCGCGCGAGATCCGCGTCGTGGCAGGCTCATCCCGCTCCATGATGGCCATCCAGCTCGGATCCTTCGGCGGCAGGTTCCCTGCGGATCGCGCGTGCCGATCGACCACGGTCTCGATCTCGGTGATCGCGCGATTCACGATCTTCAGGCGCACCGCGAGCAGATCGGGGAACGGGAACTCGTGGTTCTCCATGAGATTGACGTAAGTCGCGACGCCCCCGGTGGTCGGGTCATACACGTCGTGGCGGTACGGGCCAAAGCGATTGAACGTGACCCACAGCCCCTCGCTCCCGAGCGACAGCGCCGCGCCGTTCTCCGTGTAGCGATAGTGCGCGGCAAGCGGCAGCGACGACGGATCGTGCCTCTGTAGTGCCTGCAGGTAGGCGTCCATGAAGCCCTTCAGGCAGGTCTCGTCACAGCCTCCGGTCCGGCCTGCACCGCGCGTGGCCGCCGAATGGGTCAGGGCGAGCACCGCCATGACGATCATCACGGATTTCCCGGCGGCGAGCAGAGGCGACTTCCGCAACCCGGATAGGCGCTGCCTTTTTTTATTCATCTCTCGTTCCCCCGGATTGTGAATCTCGGCTCGTCGTGCGGTCCTGAGCACGGGCACTCACTGGCCGAACGAGGTCTTGAACACCGAGGCGTGGAAGTCAAGAGCGGCAAGATTACGCGCATCAAGGCGGTCTTCAAAGGCGGCCAGGACTACCGGGCCGGCATGGGCCGACCGGGCGCCTTGAGGGGCGAGTCCCAGATGGCCTCGAATCGCGTCCGCGTCGTGGCGTTTCAGATCGGGGAAGGGAAGGCGCCGAGATCCACTGACATCCGGCCTGGCGGCGTTCAGCCGCCTACGGAAACACCAACTTGTAGTTGCGCAGATCTTCTTGAAAGGCGTTACAGTGCTGTCTCCGACTGCCCGTGTCGCCGGGCTCACATGTCAGTTGACGGCTGTATTAGCCTCCCGCACGTCGGGAGGCGCCGCATCTTGCAATGGCGGCACGAATTCGCACGGCAGAGGGCTCCAAGACGGTTTTCCCGTCTCGCGCTTGAACAACGAGCTCGTCACGTAGGGCGCCGCCAAATACACGGGGTCGTCCACCGAGGATATGACGACCAGCCACTGCTCACCGTTTGGCAGATTGAAGCGCCTGAAATATTCCGTAAGGGTCGTACGTCCGCTGTACGGCACTCCATTTGCACGCAGGAACCCGGCCCGCAAGCGCGACGTCTTCACGCGAAGCGCGCCCCCTTGCCCAGGCCCATGCGGCGCCGGGTTTCGATCGAAGCCGCGCCATTGCTTTTGGTAAGTCCACTCTCCTACCGAGTAGCCTTGCCAGCTCGGTGGGCCCTGAGGGGGCTGCGGCAGCGCGCCGAAGCCCGGAGGCGCGAAATGCACCAGCCGAGTCTGCGAGCCGAGCTCGAAGTCGAGCCTCAAGGTGAAATCGTCCTTCCACGAGATGCGCATCCGGCCGGGCAGCTGCACGATGGCCGGCGCGCCGTACGTTCTGCACAGCTCCCCCTTCGGCACCGGGGCGTTCGGATCCCACCGCATGGCGACAGCGCGGCCGACCGGATTGAGTGTCAGATTCGAGAACTCGCCCTTCGGGGGCGTGACCATCCGTATGCTCCAATCTTGCGTGATGACGGGAACCCACGTGCCGGTCACATCGATGAGCGCTCCGGCTCTGGCGTTGTGCGCAGGCGGCGGCGGCGGCGGCGCGGCGAGCTGCTGCGCGAGGACGTGCACGGCGGCGGAGCTCGCGATCAGTACCGCAAGTCCACGCAGCCACGCTCGATGACTGATGGTTTCCCTCTTCATGTCGCTCTCCGTCTGCTCCTCCACACCTATCGTTGCGGCCTTTTCAGGTCGTTGTATATCGCCTCCACGAACATCTCCGGCGTCCACGGCCCGGTGCTCGAGCCGTAATCCCCGTCGAAGTCGAGTGTGGGTCGAGCCTTCTCGACTTGCTCGAGAGACATTCCGCGCTTGATCATGGCGGCGATCCGGTCGCGGATGATGGTCATCGCATCCCGATAGAGCACCACCTCGTATTGATCTGAGACGTGCCCGTGTCCGGGCACGATGATCGTGCCTCCTTCCTCGTTTCGAGCGGGTACGGCCAGCGCGACGATGTGATTGAGGGCGGCGATCTCGCCGTTGATGCCGCCACCGTCGCCCGGCTGAATTACCGGATATTGCGCGGTGTTGAAGATATCGCCGGTGGCGATGACATCCGAACGGCGGAGCA
>JASHSR010000138.1 GCA_030038645.1 Gammaproteobacteria bacterium | reverse complement strand
GCGCCTCGAGCACGCGCAGCACGAGGGCTGCCGCGTTGTCGCCGACCGCCACCTCGATCTGCGGCACGCGCTCGCGAATGGCGAGCTCGGTGAGGAGCGCCGACAGCGGCCCGATCAGCTCGCCAATCGGCGGCGCGAGCACCTCGCACCGCTCGATCGCCGCGACGTACGGCGCGAGCCGCTCACGGAAGCCGACCAGAGCGCGGCCCTTCTTCGGTACGTACCGGGCGCCGAGGCGCGCGCGCCGACGATAGCCCCACAGCGGCCCGCGCAGCGGCTCGAGCCATCGCTCCGGAGCCGTCCGCGCCAGCCGCTCGAGGCTGTCACGCAGCTCGGCGTGCTTCGCCTCGATCTGACGGGCGGCCTCGAAGTGCTGCAGCGCGCATCCGCCGCAGACGCCGAAGTGCGCGCAGCGCGGCACGGCGCGCTCGCCCGAGGGCTGCACGACCTCGACGAGCAGCGCCTCGTCGTGACGCTTGCGCCGCCGCACGCGCCGAAAGCGGACGATCTCGCCGGGCAGCGCTCCGGCGACGAACGCGGCCCTGCCTGCGTGGATGACGCCTTCGCCTTCGTGGGTGAGCGCATCCACCGTGCCGAGCTCGGCGTCGCTCAATCCGCGGCCTCCCCGGCCCCGCCCGCGTGACCAACGCCACGGGCCTCCCCAGCGCCACCGGCTTGCGCTGCGCCACGCTCCTCCCCTACTCCAACCGCCGGCTCGGCGCTCGACTCCCATGCGCGCAGGAACTCGGCGTGATGCGGCTCGGCGCCCTCGCGCAGCAGTGCCTTGACGCGCGCGACCTCCTCGCCGTAGCGCTCGCGCGCGAGCCGTCCGCGCATCAGCTCGAAGCGCAGATAGACGAGGTACGTGTTGAGCACGTCCGTCTCGCAGTACCGGCGGATACGCACGATGTCTCCCGCGAGCCAAGTGTCCCACACCTGGCTGCCGTCGAACCCGAGCTTGCCCGGCAGCCCGAGCAGCGCGGCCGTATCGGCGAGCGAGGCGCGCCCGCGGCCCTGGAAGCCCGAAAGCACGTCCATCAGATCGATGTGGCGCCAGTGGTAGCGCGAGAGATAGTTGTTGTAGCGAAACGTGACATCCTCGTCGCCCGTTTCCCAGTACCTCGGGGCCTGCACGCCCGCGCGCAGCGCGCGGTAATGCAGCACTGGTAGATCGAAGCCGCACCCGTTCCAGGAGACGAGGACCGGCGCGAATCGCTCGATCCCGTCGAAGAACCGCTCGACCAGCTCAGCCTCGCCCGAGGCAGCGTCGCCGAGGCTCCAGAGCTTGAGGCCGTCGCGGCTTCTGAGCAGACAGGAGATGGCGACGATGCGCTGAAACAGCGGCGGGAGGAACTCATCGCCCGTTTGCTGCCGCCGCCGCGTAAGCATCGCCTTGGCCACTTCGGCGTCGGGCAGTCCCGCGAGGCCATAGAGTCTGCGGCCGAGACTCACGTCGGGCACCGTCTCGATATCGAACACGAGCGTATTCATGGCCGAGTGCTCACGAAACCGCGCTCACGAAGCGGCCCTCACGAAGCTGCCCCCACGAAGCGGCCCTCGCGAAGCTGCGCTCACGCCGTGCCCACCGTTGCCGCCGATTGCGCATCACACCGCCTTCATCAGCACCGCGACGGCGACCACGAGCCCGGATTCGTCGGTGAGCGTGACGTGGCCCTCTCCGATGCCGAGGCGCCGGCGCATCTCGTTTCCGCGAGCCGAGAAGATGACCTCCGGCTTGCCCCACGCGTTCTGTACGACGCCCACGTCGCGGACCCACACGCCATGCGCGAAGCCCGTGCCCATCGCCTTGACGATCGCCTCCTTCGCCGCAAAGCGCATGGCGATGAAGCGCTCGCGGCGCCGCGCGCTCGCGAGCTGGGCCTGCTCCTCGGGCATCAGCAGGTGATTGACGAAGCGCGAGCCGAACCTCTCGAGCGTGCGGGCGATGCGACGAGTCTCGAGCACGTCCACGCCGATGCCGAAGATCATGCGCGCGCGGCCAGCATCAGCGCCTTCATGTCCCGCACGGCGGCGGCGAGCCCGTCGAAGACCGCGCGCGCGACGATCGCGTGTCCGATGTTGAGCTCGACGACCTCCTCTATCGCGGCGACCGGCTGCACGTTCCGATAATCGAGGCCGTGGCCCGCGTGCACCTCGAGGCCGAGCCTCGCGGCGAGCCGCGCCGCCGCCCGCAGCCGCTCGAGCTCCGTCGCGCGCCGCGCGCCGCCGGCCGCCTCCGCATAGGCTCCCGTGTGTAGCTCGACCACCGGAGCCCCGATGCGCGCCGCGGCCTCGACCTGGCGCGGCTCGGGATCGATGAACAGCGCGACGCGAACGCCCTCGCTCGCGAGAGCCGCCACCGCCTCCTCGAGCTGCGGCCTCTGCCCGGCGACGTCGAGTCCGCCCTCCGTCGTGAGCTCCGAGCGTCGCTCCGGAACGAGACAGCAGTCCGCGGGGCGCACGTCGCGCGCGATCTCGAGCGTCTCACCCGTCACGGCCATCTCGAGATTCATGCGCGTCTGCAGCAGGCCCTTCAGAGCGCGCACGTCCTCGATCTGGATGTGGCGCCGGTCCTCCCTCAGGTGCAGCGTGATGTTGTCCGCGCCGGCCATCTCCGCGCTGAGCGCCGCGTGCACGGGGTCCGGAAAGCGGGCTCGACGCACCTGGCGCAGTGTGGCGATGTGATCGATGTTGACGCCGAGGGCGATCATTTGCGGACCTCCGGTGCGTGCGCCGGCTCGCGAGGCGGCGAGGCGCGATGCGCCGTCGACCGCGGCATCGAGCGCGTCACGGAGCGCGTCACCGAGCGCGCGATGGCGCGCGTGACCAGCTCGCGGCCTTCCAGGCAGTGGTCGAGCGCGGACCGGAGCAGCCGCCGCGCGTCCTCGAGCTCCGCAGGACTCGCGAGGCGCTCCCTGGCGAGGCTCATCAGCGAGCGGCCGGAGAGCGCGCCGGGCGTATCGGGCGAGGCTTCCACGAGACCGTGCGCCGGACGGAACCGATAGTACGCCTCAGCCGAGACGCGGCGCCCCGTCCGCGATTCCGCCTCGAGGTCGAGGCCGTAGCCGACCTCCTCGAGCAGGCGCTTCTCGAAGATCCTCAGGGCAGGCTCGAGCGCGCCGCCGCCCCGCAGGTCCTCGAGCGCCTCGTGATAGGAATCGAAGAGCACCGGATGCGGATCGTGGCGCGAGGTGAGCTTCAGCACGAGCTCGTTGAGATAGAAGCAGGCCATGAGATGCGAGGTGGGCAGCGGCCGCCCTGCCGCATCGCCCGGCTCGGCGCCGACGAGCAGCGGAGCGTCCCCGCGCCCGCTCCAGGAGAGCAGCAGCAGCCGGAAGGGCTGCAGGAGCGGGGCGAGCTTCGCCTTCGGTCCGCGCACGCCGCGCGCGAACAGCGACAGCCGCCCGTGCTCGCGCGTCAGCACCTCGAGGATCCGGCTCGTGTCCCGGTACGGCATGTGATGCAGGATGTAGCCGGGAGCGAGATGAGTGCGTCGAGTGCTGTGGCTCATGAGTCGAGGCCCAGCTGCTGCAGGGCGCGCGCGCTGTCCGCCCAGCCTTCGCGCACCTTCACCCACAAGGCGAGGTGCAGGCGCCGGCCGAGCGCCCGATTGAGCTCGAGCCGCGCGGCGCGGCCGATGCGCTTCAGCCGCTCGCCGCGGGCGCCGATCACGATCGGCTTCTGTCCCGCGCGATCCACCCAGATGGCCGCGTCGACCAGCAGCTGCCCGTCCTCTTCCACCGCGCGCTCGATCTCCACGGCGATGCCGTAGGGCAGCTCCTGCTGCAGCGCGAGCGTGAGCTTCTCGCGGATGATCTCGGCGATCCGAAAGCGGAAATCCCGGTCGGTGCGCTGCTCTCGCGGAAAGAGCGGCGGCGACTCGGGCAGGACGCGCCCGATGGCCGCGATCAGCGCATCGAGGTTCTCCTCTTTCAGGGCCGACACGGGGACCAGGTCCGTGAAAGTGTGCCGGCGCGCGAGCTCGTCGAGAAACGGCAAGAGCCTCGCGCGCGGGCGGACGCGGTCGATCTTGTTGACGGCCGCCACGGCGGGCCGGCCGCCATCGCGGATGCGCTGCAGGGCGAGCTCATCCTCGGAAGTCCACTGCGCCGCCTCGAGCACGAGCACGCCGAGATCCGCATCGTGCAGCGCCGCGGCGGCCGTGCGGTTCATGGCGCGATTGAGCGCGCGGCGGGCTCCGCGATGCAGCCCCGGGGTGTCGACGAACGCGATTTGCGCCTGCTCGGAGGTGAGGACACCGAGCACTCGATGCCGCGTCGTCTGCGGCCGGGGCGTCACGATGCTCAATTTCTCCCCCATCAGCGCGTTGAGCAGGGTGGACTTGCCGACGTTCGGGCGCCCGACGAGCGCGGCGAACCCCGCGCGGAAATGCGGTGCGATCGCAGCGCCGCCCGTGCCGCTTGCGCCGGTCGCGGCGCTCCCACCGGTCGTGCCGCTTGCGTCGGTCGTGCCGCTCGCGCCAGTCGTGGCGCCCGCGGCAGGCTCGCGCTCGTGCTCCATCGCGTTGCCCGGGTCGCTCATGCTCGCTCCGCCTCGATCTCGCTCAGAACGCGTTCCGCCGCCTCCTGCTCCGCGCGCCGGCGGCTGCGGCCCTTGCCGCTCGCCCGCCGCTTGAGGCTCTCCACCTCGCAGACCACCCAGAAGGTTTGATCGTGAGCCTCCCCCTCGGTGCGCTCCACCTCGTAGCGCGGCAGCGGCAAGCCGCGCGACTGAACGTACTCCTGCAGCCGCGTCTTGGCGTCCTTCAGCGCCGCGGCCGCCGGCAGCTGCGCGACGCGGGGCTCGACGAGCCGCTCGACGACGCGGCGTGCGGCCTCGATGCCGCCGTCCAGGTAGACCGCGCCGCAGAGCGCCTCGAGCGCATCCGCGAGAATGGACT
>JASHSR010000137.1 GCA_030038645.1 Gammaproteobacteria bacterium | reverse complement strand
GAGATCGCAGTCCGGGTCCGGCGTGTGGTAATTGATCGTGGGCGGGGCGACCTGATCGCGAATCGCGAGGACGGAGAAGATCGCCTCGACCACGCCCGCCGCGCCGAGCAGGTGGCCGGTCATGGATTTCGTCGAGCTCACCGCGAAGCGCTTCGCGTGATCGCCGAACGCGCGCTTGAGCGCGATGGTCTCCGCCTTGTCGCCCGCCGGCGTGGAGGTCGCGTGGGCGTTGACGTACTGCACGGCCGCCGGGTCGAGCGAGGCGTCCTTCAGCGCGTTGGTCATCGCGAGGCGCGCGCCCTCCCCGTCCTCGGGAGGCAGGGTGATGTGGTGCGCATCCCCGCTCATGCCGAAGCCGACCAGCTCGGCGTAGATGCGCGCGCCGCGGCGGCGCGCGAACTCGAGGTCCTCGAGCACCACGGCGCCTCCGCCATCGCTCAGCACGAAGCCGTCGCGATCGCGATCCCACGGGCGGCTCGCCTCCTGGGGAGCCTCGTTGCGCGTCGAGAGCGCCTTCGCTTGCGCGAAGCTCGCGAGACCGCACACCGTCATCGCCATCTCCCCTCCCCCCGCGACCATCACGTCGGCGTCGCCGTACTGGATGGTGCGCATGCCGATGCCGATGGCGTGCGTGGAGGTCGTGCAGGCGGTAACGACGCCGAGGTTCGGGCCTTTCAGGCCGTACTTGATCGAGAGGTGCCCGGAGATCATGTTGATGATGGTTGCCGGCACGAAGAAGGGGGAGATCTTGCGGGGGCTGCCCGACTTCAAGTAGGCGCCATACTCCCCCTCGATCGTCCCGAGGCCGCCGATGCCCGCGCCACAGATGACGCCGCACCGCGCGCGATCCGTTTTGTCGAAATCGATGCCGGAGTCGGCGATGGCCTGGATCCCCGCCGAGACGCCGTAGTGCATGAAGTCGTCCATGCGCCGGGCCTCCTTCGGGGTGAGGTACTGGCTTACGTCGAACCCCCGGACCTCACCGCCGAAGCGCACCGGAAAGGCGGACACGTCGAACCGCGTGACCGGCCCGATGCCGCTCTGGCCCTTGAGGACGGCCTCCCACGCGGTGGCAACGGTGCTCCCCACGGGAGAGATGATGCCGAGACCCGTGACGACGACGCGACGTTTGGTCACACGCTACCCGTGCCGGACGCGAGCGCAGCGAGTCGCGATGTGCGGCGCCGCCATCCTCGACTCTCGTGAGAGCGCGATCCGTCCCGTGATCAACTCTTGTTGCGGCGCTCGTTGATGTAATCGATCGCCTGATGCACCGTCGTGATTTTCTCGGCGTCCTCGTCTGGGATCTCGATCTCGAACTCCTCCTCGAGCGCCATGACCAGTTCGACCGTGTCCAGCGAGTCCGCGCCGAGATCGTCGACGAAAGAGGCGTCGTTCGTGACCTGCTCTTGTTTTACGCCCAGCTGCTCGGCAACGATGGCTTTTACTTGCTGTTCAACCGTGCTCATTACGCGATTATCCTTTAAGAAGTGGACCCGCGTGCGCACCGGACAGGCGGCACGGGCGCGGTATTGTAGGGGAACACCCCCGGGGGTGCCACACGAAAAGCAATGTGAGTGGTTGTTTTGCTTGGCGAATCCCCCACCCGCAACCGGCCGGCGCTCGCACGCCGCTGTGGTGATAATCCAACGCTCGCGGCGCGGGGCCCTCGCACTCGGCTCCCGCGGCGCAATCCGCGGCTTCAGGCCATGTACATTCCCCCGTTGACATGGAGCGTCTCGCCCGTGATATAGGCGGCTTGGGGCGAGACGAGGAACAGCACCGCCCCTGCAACATCCTCCGGAGTGCCGAGCCGCTCCATCGGGATCTGCGCGGTGAGCGCCGTGCGCTGCTCCTCGCTCATCGCCCTCGTCATGTCCGTATCGATGAAGCCGGGCGCCACGGCGTTCACGGTGATGCCCCGCGAAGCGACCTCCTTCGCGAGGGATTTCGTGAATCCCAGCATTCCGGCCTTCGCCGCCGCGTAGCTCGCCTGTCCGGGGTTGCCCGTGACACCGACGATCGAGGCGATATTGACGATGCGCCCGCGGCGCTCGCGCATCATGCGCCGCAGCACGGCCTTCGACAGCCGGAACACGGAGGTGAGGTTCGTCTCGAGCACCTTCGCCCAATCCTCGGGCTTCATGCGCAGGAGCAGCATGTCGCGGGCGATGCCGGCGTTGTTGATCAGAATCGTCGGCATCTCCCCCGCCTGCTCGAGCTCGCCGAGCAGGGCGCCGATCGAGGTCTCGCTCGCCACGTCGAGCACTGCGCCGCGGCCGTTGTATCCGTGCGACGTCAGGGTGGCCGTGAGCGCCGATGCGCCCTCCGCGCTCGTCGAGGTCCCGATCACCCGGGCGCCTTCCCTCGCGAGCGCGAGCGCGATTGCCCGCCCGATGCCGCGCGAGGCTCCGGTCACCAATGCCACGTCCTGCTCGAGCATCGTTCGTCTCCGTCGGGCCTCAAGAGCTCGCCGCGCGCGCGGAGCCCGCGGCCTGAGATGTGTCGGGCGCTCGGCCGGCCGCGAGCGCAGCCTCGATCGATGCCGCATCCTCGATGGCGAGGCACTGCAGATCCGCGCGGCGCTCGATGCGGCGGTTGAGGCCGGTCAGCACCTTGCCGGGCCCGCACTCGAGCAGAAGCCCGACCTTGCGCGCGATGAGGGCGCGCACGGTGTCCTGCCAGCGCACCGGACAGAGGATCTGGCGCCTGAGCAGGTCGCGGATGTCGGCCGGATCGGCGTGAGGCTGGGCATCGACCGCACTTACGTAGGCGATGCGAGGCGCAGCGATGGCGGTCGCATCGAGCTTGGCCCCGAGCCGATCGGCCGCGGGACGCATCAGGCGGCAGTGCGACGGCACGCTGAGGCGCAGCGTGACGGCGCGTTTCGCGCCGAGGCGCTTCGCCGCCTCGACCGCACGCTGCACCGCGGAGCGCTCGCCGGCGATGACCACCTGTCCGGGCGCATTGAAGTTGACGGGCTCGACGACTTCGCCCTCGGAGGCCGTGCGGCACGCCTCCACGACCTGCGCATCCTCGAGCCCGAG
>JASHSR010000136.1 GCA_030038645.1 Gammaproteobacteria bacterium | reverse complement strand
CGCACGGTCGACTCCTTGAGCGGCCGCCGCAACGCCTGCCGAACCTGATCAGCGCTCGCCTGCCCCGAGCGCCACACGGCCTGGAGTATCTCCCGCTCGAGCTCGCCTAGATCTGCCCGCATGCGCGTCTCAAATTTACGAACTGTAGTGCTACGCATTGTAGCACACGTACCGTCGGTTGCAAGCTCTTGGCGCGGTTGCTCGGTATCCGTGCTATCGGCCAACTGCGGTCCTCTCGCAGCTTATTTGGCCTTCCCATAGCCGACGGTCGTCTGCCCCTCCACAACTTACTGTTGCAGCTGGGAACTGCTATCAGGAAGGTTCGCGGCTCTCATAAGAGCCAGAACTTCAGTTCGACGTAGTCTGCGATGTGCCACGGCAAGCAGGGGTGGCCATGAAATGGCCGCAGATCTCCATCGCTGTGCCACGCCGGCCCTACCTATGTTGGGGGTGCGACCCGACCCACCGATATTGCGGCCGCTTCGCAATGGGCTGTGGTCATGCACCCGCCGCGCATCACGTCCACTCGATCTCGTCACGCCTGCCGCGCGTTTCGCCGTGGGCCACGCGTCAGCTCCAGGCGGTCGCCGCGACGGCAGCCCTCGCCGAAAGCACAGCTCGCCGGATATCATGGAGGGTGTCCATCGCGAATTGGCCGGAAGCGCTCGACAATCCTCAGCTCGCGGCGCGAGGCACCGGGGTGCGGGACGAGCTCGGGCGGCGTAGTCTTGGCTCGCCCATCCGCTCTCGGCACGAGCCGGCCAAGCTCGATCTGGGCGAGCCGCAGATCGGGGCGCATAATGACAAATTCACCGACGTTTGAGACGCACCGCGCAGGGCATCGCAAGCGCTCGAACGATCGGGAGGAAGGCGGGGCCTGCGTCTGAGGAGATGTCATGATCGCTCCACGGGATGCGACGGGAAGAGTGGGGGAGGCGGAAGGGCCGCACGGGCGGGATATGTCGGCGACGGCGCTGATCGCGCGCGCGAGGGCGCTGGTTCCGATGCTGCGCGAGCAACAGGAAGAGGCGGACGAGCGCGGCTATTACTCCGAGGCGGTGCACCGCGAGTTTCTGGCGGCCGGCCTCTATCGCATTCTGCAGCCCCGGATGTTCGGTGGTCACGAGCTCGACCTCGGGACGTTCCTCGAGGTCGTCACCGAGATCTCGCGCGGCCATCCCTCGACGGGCTGGTGTTACACGCTCGCGAGCTCGCACTGCTTGATCCTTGCCTCGCACTGGGGAGAGCAGGCTCAGCGCGAGCTGTTCGGGCCCGCGGGCGATTTCCGCTCCTCGCATCGCTCCGTTCCGGCCGGGAAGTTCAAGCGGGTCGAGGGCGGTTACCTCATCGAGAGCGGCAGCTGGTCTTATTCGTCCGGCACGCCCGTCGCGACGCACTTCGGCGGCGGAGCGCTGCTGCCGGATGCGCAAGGAAACCTCGTGAGCGTGAATTTCTTCGTGCCGCGGGAGAAGGTGACCATACTGCCCGACTGGGGTGGCGATCACAGTCTCGGGATGAGGGGCAGCGGCTCCCACACGGTCCGCATCGAGAACGTCTTCGTTCCCGACCATCACCTCTCATGGGGGAATTTCCTGCTCGATCAGGCCGACCCGCAGGGTACGCCGGGCACGCGGCTGCACGGCAATCCGATGTATCTCGGCGTCGTGGGCGGACCGTACCACCTCACCTTCAGCGCCATGATGCTCGGGACGGCGCGCGCGGCAATCGAGGAGTTCGAGCAGCTGATCCGCACGCGCAAGGTGATCGGCAATCCGAGCCTCTACATCTACCAGCAGACGGACGTGCAGGCGGCGCTCGGCGAGGCGATGGTCCTCGCGGACTCGGCGGAGGCGGTGATGCGGGCGGCGGCCGATCTTTACCGGGAGTGCTGCGACCGGTGGGCGAGCACCGGCGCCCCGATCCGGTCTGCGGACACGATGAGGATGTGGGCGATGGCTCGGCAGAGCTGCCTCATGTCCTGCAGCGCGGTCGAGCTGGTGTTCCTGCGTGGCACCCCGACCGTGACCATGCGCGGCCATAGGCTGCAGCGCTATTTCCGCGACATTCAGATGTATCGGGTGCACCCGGCCTCCCAGCCCTGGGTGCCGCGGGGGCGGGCGCAGTCTCATCTCGGTCTGCCGGTCGAGTACTTCACCGCCCGCAAATGAGGCCGGGCTCGGCAGCGCGGCGGGATGCGCGCTCTCGGCTGCCGGCCGCTCGTATCCCGTGGACGGCGTATACTCGATGCCAGTGTATAAGGAGCCCTGTTATCTATGCACCCGTCAGCCGCCGCGTCCGCCGTCAACGACCGCGCTCCGACGGGCGAACGGCGCAAACCGCGAATGTGGATCGCGTTCCTGATCGGATGCCTCGGAGCAGCGGTAATGTCGAACGTCGCAGCAAGTGAGACGACTGGCGCACGAGCCGTGCGCGCCGCCGCGTGCGATGCGGTATGCCTTCGTGGGATGGTGGACGAGTATCTCGCGGCCGTCGTGGCGCACGATCCCAGGCGACTGCCGCTCGCGAGACGCGTCAAGTTCACGGA
Organism: Gammaproteobacteria bacterium; assembly: GCA_030038645.1. GTDB lineage: Bacteria > Pseudomonadota > Gammaproteobacteria > Steroidobacterales > Steroidobacteraceae > JASHUC01. Next base: position 3,975 of record JASHSR010000136.1, on the reverse strand, counting down.
GATGGGCCAGCGGCTCGAGCTGGGCGACGGCTTCTGGCACACGGCGAGCGGCGTCGGACATTACAGGCATTACTTCCCCGACCCCGAGGCGGGGCAGATCGGATTCATCGGCACGATGCGCGAATACGGCAACCTTGTGCTGATGGCGCTGCGGTTGCGGGTCGAGCGGCGCAAGATCAGCGAGATCGAGACCGTGTTCTATCGCAAGGGCTCCGGCCCGGCGTGGAACGATGCGGGCATGGACCGGCTCGATTCCGACGGACGAGTCGATCCCATCTGGCTCGCGAGCATTCCTCCCGCGGAGCGCATGTCGCGTGCGCAGCTCGCCTATACGGCGAACCTGTACTTCGTCGGACTGCAGAACAACGACGGCAAAGGAATCGACGGCAAGGGCTTCTATCCGTTCGCCCGGGACTGCCTGCGCGTCGAGAACGGTGTTCAGACCACCAGCAACCCAGCGCTGATTCCGAATCTTCCGGCGGGGGCGTTCAATTATTTCGGGCTCGACTGCGCGCAGCAGTTCGAGAGCGGCTATCTCGCGGTCGTCACGCGCATCCATCACCGCCGCTTCATGGCAATCGATCCGGAGCATGGGACGGTCTTCGCATTCGCGGTATTCGACCAGGCCGGCACGACCTCGGTGCGGCTCGCGGATGGCCGGGTCATTCCGATGCCCGTATTCAACCATCCCTCGAGCATCCTGCTCGCGGAGGCGTTCAAGATCGAGAACGGCTCGATCCGCCGGATCGAGGCTGTCGGGACGAGCGTGCCGTACCACATGAGCGCGGGTTGGGAATCGAGCACGGTCACGCCCGACGCGCGGGCGGCGACCGAGTCGCACGCGGAGCGGGCGCGTTGACCGCGGCCGACGCCGGGAGCCAGCGGTCGGCGCAATCGTGACGATCCTGGTTACAGGTGCCACGGGTGTAATCGGGCGCGCCGTCGTCGCGCAGTTGATTGAGGCCGGCGTGACGGTCCGGGCGCTGACGCGGGATCCGGCTCACGCCCGGCTTCCGCGCAAAGCCGAGGTCGCGCGCGGCGACTTGACCGATCCCGCAACGCTGGCTACAGCCTTCCGCGGCGCCGATCGGATGTTTCTCCTCGCGCTCCCACAGACGGCGCATCAAGTCGTGGCGCAGGCGCGCGAGTCGGGGATGCGGCGGATCGTGGTGCTCTCCGCCGGAGCGGTGACCTTCGGGATGGACACGGAATTTCACCGGCCCGTAGAGCGCGCAGTCGAGGAGTCGGGGCTGGAGTGGACCCACGTACGCCCGGGCGAGTTCGCCTATAACAAGGTCGCATTGTGGGGACCGTCCATCCGGGCGGAGAGAGCGGTCCGGTATCCACATCCGGACCGACTCCAGATCTGCCCGGTCCACGAACAGGATGTCGCGGCGGTCGCCACCCGAGCACTGCTCGATGACGATCATGTGGGAAAGGCGTACACGTTCACCGGTCCAGGGAGGATCACGTTGCGCGATCAGGCCCGGGCAATCGCCTCGGCCATCGGGGAGAGCATCGCCTTCGAGGAGGTCACCGCCGAGCAAGCTCTGCGCGCCGCGCGGGAGCACGGCGGGCGAACCCGAGCAGCCGCCGAAGTCATGCTGGGCTTCACGGCACTGTACTCGCGTCCCGACGCACCGGCCCCACCGACGAGCGTGATCGCAAGCGCAGACGCGCTCCCGACGATCACGCAGATCATCGGCCAGCCGGCGAGCACGTTTCAGCAGTGGGCCGACGACCATGTCGCGGACTTCCGTTGACCGGAGATGAAATCCCGGCTGGCTTGCGCCCGCCGGGCAGTCGTCCTGCGAACCGATCCATGCGCTAGTATGCGCGCTCGGACCACGCGATTCCCGAGGCAGAGCTCATATGGCCGGAGAAACCTTTCCGATCGATCTCAGGCAGTTGCGGCCGCTCAAGCTCGATCCGAGTCAGAGCGCGCTCACGGACGCGCAGCGCGCGGATCTGCGCCACAACATCCAGCTGTGCCGCGACGCGATCGTGTTCTTCACGGCGCTCGCGGGCGCCAAGGGTCTCTCGGGGCACACGGGCGGAGCGTACGACACGGTGCCGGAAGTGATGATCGTTCGCGCGTTCATCGCGAGCGGCGCGCCGATCGTGCCGATCTTCTTCGACGAGGCCGGCCACCGCGTCGCGACCCAGTATCTGCTCGCCGTGTTGGAGGGGGCGATGCCCGCCGAGCGGCTGCTGCACTATCGCGAGTTCGCCAGCGGTCTGCCGGGGCACCCGGAGAAGATGCTGACGCCGGGCGTCGAGTTCAGCTCGGGCCGACTCGGGCATCTGTGGGCGTTCTGCAACGGCGTCGCGATGGCGAATCCGGGCAAGGCCGTCGTCCTGCTGGGCTCGGACGGGAGCCAGATGGAGGGCGACAACGCGGAGGCGGCGCGCCTGACGGTTGCGCAGCGGCTCAACATCAAGGTGGTGGTCGATGACAACAACGTCACGATTGCAGGGCACCCGCAGGAGTACCTGATCGGCTACGACCTGAGCCGTACGCTCGCCGGCTATGGCTTGAGCATCGCGACCACGCTCGGCGAGGACCTCGATGCGCTGTATGTGGATCTCGCGCGCGTGTTCTCCGATACGCTTCCGCACGCGGTCGTGGTCAAGCGCCCCATGGCCCCGGGAATCGCCGGAGCCGAAGGCAGTCCCAGCGCGCATGAAGTGTTGAAGACGGAGACGGCGATCCGCTATCTCGAGTCGCGCGGCGGATACGAGCGGGCGATCGCGATGCTGAAGGCGGCGCATCCGGAGAAGAGTCCGCTCACCTATCGCGGCTCCTCCGGCGTCGGCAAGAACCGCGACGATTTCGGCCGGATTCTCAACGACATTCTCGACGGCATGGGCGAGGCCGAGCGCATCGCGAGCGTCAAGGTGTTCGACAACGACCTCGAGGGCTCCTGCGGGCTGCACCACGTTCGCAAGAAGCATCCGGAGGTGTTCGTTCGCGGCGGCATCATGGAGCGCGGCAACTATTCGGCCGCTGCGGGCTTCGGCTCACGGCCCGGCCGTCAGGGGGTCTTCGCCACCTTCAGCGCCTTTCTGGAGATGTGCCTGAGCGAGATCACGATGGCGCGCCTCAATTTCTGCAATGTGCTCGCGCATTTCAGCCACAGCGGCGTCGACGACATGGCCGACAACACCTGCCACTTCGGCATCAACAGCATGATCGCCGACGGCGGGGTGACGCCCTTGCATGGCGCCGACACGACACGGCTCTACTTTCCGGTCGACCAGCACCAGTTCGCGGCGTGTATCAAGCGGATCTTCAACGACCCCGGGCTGAGATTCGTCTTCACGACCCGCGCGCCCGTGCCGGATATCCTCGATGCGAATGGCACGCCTCTCTATCAGGGCAAGCCGTTCGAGCCAGGCAAGGACTACATCGTGCGCGCCGCGCCGCCCGGCGGCGGCTATATCGTCGCGATGGGCGAGACCGTCTACCGGGCCCTCGATGCGGTCATCGAGCTTGCGGAGAAGGGCGTCAAGGTGGGGCTCATCAACAAGCCGACGCTGAACGTGGTGGACCAGGAGATGATGCAGCGGCTCGCGGGCGTCCCGTTCGTGCTCGTCACCGAGGGCTGGAACGTGCGTACCGGGCTCGGCAGCCGCTTCGGGAGCTACCTGCTGCAGGCCGGCTTCAAAGGCCGCTACGACCACATCGGCACGCACCGCGAAGGCTGCGGCGGGCTGTGGCAGCAAATGGGGCATCAGGGCCTCGATCCCGCCGGGATCATGAAGTCGGTCGTGGAGCTCATCCCCTCGCAATGATCGAGTCGGCGGAGATCTCTCGCACGGAGCGCGCGCCGCAGCCGACCATCGCGAGGCGAAACTCGAGGTTGAGGATCTCGAGCACGCGCTCGACGCCCGATTGGCCGAAGGCGGCGAGTCCCCAGGCATAGGGGCGGCCGATTCCGACGGCGCTCGCACCGAGAGCGAGCGCCTTGTACA
>JASHSR010000135.1 GCA_030038645.1 Gammaproteobacteria bacterium | reverse complement strand
ACACTCACCGCACGCTCCTCGACTCTACGGTTGCAGCACGCGCGGAGGAGTGAAAGACTGGCGGCCGCCTCGCGCAACGCCGCAGAACGCCGGGCGCAAACCGATGAAAGGCCGCACCGTATTCTTCGTCTCCGATCAGACCGGTGTCACGGTCGAAACGATGGGGCACAGCCTTTTGACACAGTTCGAGGGGCTCGAATTCCGCCCGGTGACTTTGCCATTTGTCTCGACCGTTGACAAGGCGCACGAGGCGGTGCGCAGAATCGACGCGGTCGCGGCGCGCGAGGGAGCGCGGCCCATCGTATTCAGCACGCTGGTTCAGGGCGAGCTGCGCGAGATCGTAATGCGCGCCAACGGGCTCTACCTCGATTTCTTCGAGGCCTTCGTCGGACCGCTCGAGCGCGAGCTCGACACCCGCTCCACGCACCGGGCGGGCCGCGCGCACGGCATGGCCGATCTGGGCGCGTACGCGATCCGCATCAACGCGACGAATTACTCCCTCGCGAACGACGACGGCGCCGGCGGAGACTACGCGCATGCCGATGTCGTCCTGGTCGGGGTATCCCGCTCGGGCAAGACTCCCACCTGCCTGTACATGGCGCTGCAATACGGCGTGTTCACCGCGAACTATCCTCTCACGGAGGAGGACTTGAGCGGCGAGCTTCCCGCGCGGCTCGCCCCGTTTCGCGAGAAGCTCTATGGGCTCACCATCGGGCCGGAGCGCCTGAGGCAGATTCGCAACGAGCGCCGGCCCGAGAGCCGCTACGCCTCGATGCAGCAAGTGACCTACGAAGTGCGCGCCGCCGAGGCGTTGTTCCGGCGGTATGCGATTCCCGTCATCGATACGACCGAATGCTCCATCGAGGAGATCGCGAGCCGCATCATCAATGAAGGCGGCATCGAGCGGCGGCTTCGCCCCTGAGGCGCCGGCCGCGGGCACGGAAATTGACGTGGCGAACGGCTTGCGCCGGCCGCGACGTGCGATATAGTCGGTCGATGCTCGATGACACCCTCACGGCAGTCTCCTGGCGCGCGCGCCCGCGCAGCTTCGTCGCGCTGATGAGCCTCTATGAGAGCAACTACATCCGCTTCGGCTGGCTCGCCGGAGACGTGGCCTCGCTGAAGGGTCGCTACCGCTCGGAGGTGGCCGGGGACTGTGACCTTCTTCTCACCGTGGTCGGGCGCTCGCCGTACACGACCACGCTCAATCTCACCTACCTGCTGCCCGATGTCCCGAGGGCTCGCGCGTACCCCGACATGGGCGTGCGCCTGTACCACGACGCCCGCCTCGGTGAGGCGCAGCAGTGGGCGGCCTCGCACGGGCATGCGGCCCTCAAGAGCTTGCGCAGCCGGATGGAGCGTGAACTGGATCAGCGCTGGGCTCGCAACGTGATGCTAAACAAGTGGCTCGAGTACTGCGTGGAGCGAGGGCATCGCTTCTCGCCGGCCGCGAGAATCCTCTGAGGATATGCGCTCGTATGGCCGGCACGACTGGCCATATGGGATCTGTGACACAGCTCGCCAATCTGGTGCGAGGCCGGATGCGGCCCTCTCCCGCGCCCGCGGAGGATCAGCGCGTCCTGCTCCTGTTCAAGAACCGGGCCGAGCTCAAGAAGGCGTACGGGGAGCTGCAGGAGGAAGTCCACCGGCTGAAGGACCGCATCAAGCAGCAGGAAGGCGCGACGGCGCGCGTGCAGGAGATGCTCGGCACGCTCGAGGGCCGTCTGGGGCTCATCGAGACGGCCTATCCGGCGCTCGTGTTCTACCAGCTGCGCGCGCTCTGGCAGTGCGGCCGGGAGATCCTCGAGCAGTTCGTCGCGGAGCTCGCCAACCAGCAGGAGGATCGCGAGCGACGCGCGTTTCTCGCCGAGTGCAATCGCCGCCTCTTCGCGCGGCGCCGCAGCGTCGAGAGCGGCCTGCGCGACGCGGAGACGCAGCACGCCGACGCCTGCGGGCGCGTCGCGGAGCTCGTCGCGGCACGCGCGAAGCTCACGCGCTTCTGGCACTACTTCAAGCGACGCGACATCGACCGGCGGCTGCAGTCGGCGCGGGACGCCGCGGGCGCGGCCGAGCAGGCGCTCGCGGAGGCGCGCGCCGCGGCGGATCGGTTGAACGGGGAGCCGGCCCCGCAATTTCCGGGACTGTCCATCGAGGCGCGGCGGGCCATCAACCTCGCCGCCGTCGCCTACGCCGAAGTGCTCTGCCTGCGCCTCATCGACACGCCGCTCGTCGCGCTCGCCAAGGAGGCGACCTCACGGCGCGAGGTGGCCGACGACTACGGCGACCGCGCCGAATGCGAGGCGCTCATCTCGGCGATCGTGGGCGCACGCCTCGTGCTGCAAGCGAAGTCGAACGTCGCGCAGGACGTGAAGGACCGCTCGGAGCACCTGAAGTCCCTCGCACGCTATCGCAATGCGACGGACACCACCCCTCTCGCGGAGTCGGTCGCCTTTGGAGAGGGGGATATCCTCGCCGGCCAGCCGCTCGGCGGCCGGCGCGCCGTACGCATGCCCAACGTGCTCGCCGAGGACACCTGGGACTTATTCAGAGTGCTGCTGCGCTGAGCGGGCGACCGGCACCGTCGCGTCGTCGCGACGCGCGGTCTGCCGCGTCGCAGGACGCACCGGCGCCTCGAGGGGTACACCCGTGATCATGTCGCCGACCACCTGCGTGCACTGCGCAAGCAGGATGTCGGACGCCTCCGCCGGATTGATCTGGTCCGCGGACTTCAGGGGCGGCAGGCTCTCGGCCGCGCGCCTCAGGTTCTCGCGCGCAAGCCGGTCCCGGTCCTCGCGGGCGCGCTCGGCCTCACGGACCTTCAGATTGAGCGAGACGGTCGTCTCGCCGTGCAGGTCCTCGCTCGCCGCGACCTCCTGAACGAGCCAGCGGAAGTCCGGATCGTGCTCGGCGCGCTCGTCCTCGGCGAGCGCAAGGGTCGGGTACGCGACGCCCGGCCGCTGCTCGGAGCTCCAGGACGTGAAGGACACCGGGGCGATGCGGTCCCAGGGCAGGGCATCCTCGAGCGAGGTCTCGCCTACGTCGCTCATGTCGATCGGTGAAGGCAGCGGCACGTCGGGCTCGACGCCCAGGCGCTGAGTGCTCTGCCCCGTGATGCGGTAGAACTTGCCGATCGTGACGGTGAGCTGGCCGTTGACCGGACGCTGCGACCAGCGATCGAGGGGCAC
>JASHSR010000134.1 GCA_030038645.1 Gammaproteobacteria bacterium | reverse complement strand
GGCGGATGTCGGGACGGCGACGCGCGAGATCTGCTGGCAGCCCGACCGGCACCGTCGGCGGGACCGGCGGCACGGGCCTCGCTTGCTGCAGCTCGGCGCGCAGCGCATCCGGCTTGCGGGCCATGAGCTCGCTCAGCTGATTGATGTCCTGGGTGATCTCGCGGTCGGCGACTGGGAGCTGCGCCTCGGTGCCGCTCACCTCGCTCACGGCGTTCTGCACGTCGAGGTCCGTCGTGAGCCCCGCGTTCCACCGCTGGCGCGTGAGCTGCAGCACGTCGCGCTGCGTCGCGAGACTCTGCTCGAGGATCGACTTCCTCAACTGGGCGCCGCGCAGATCGATGTAGGCTTCCGCTACGTCGCTCACGAGAGAGACCATGACGTCATGCTCATCCTCCATGGAGGCTTGCACGTCGGCATTCGCCGCCTCGACCGACCGGCGCACGCGCCCGAAGAGGTCGAGCTCCCACGAGGCGCTCAAGCCCAGCTGATATTGATTGAACGGATTTGCGAAGATGCCCGGCGGCAGTCCCGGAATCTTCGGGCCGATGCCGAAGATCGCTCCGTTCGGCGTGTTGAGGCTGAAGCGCTGCCGCGTGTAGCCCGCGTTGGCCGAGAGGCTCGGCCAGAGCCCCGCGGCCGTCACGTCGCGCTGCGCGCGCGCCTCCTCGATGCGCAGCACCGCCTCGCGCACGTCCAGATTCGCGGCCACGCTGCGCTCGATGAGCGAGGAGAGCGTCGGATCGCGGAAGCTCGTCCACCATTCGCCGACGGGGGCCGCTTGCGTGCTCACCGTGCTCGCACGGTGGCCGCTCGGCGGCTGCGGAGCGGCGGCCCGCGACCATTCGGCCGGCACGTCGGGCTTCGGCCTGACGAAGCTCGGGCCGACGGTGCAGCCCGCGAGGAGGCAAGCGGCAAGGGATGCAGTGCGGTATACGACGCGCATGGAAGGCTCACTGCAGTCGGTTGTGGAATATCCAGGAGGCGACGGAGAGCGTGACCGCCGCCATGATGGCGAGCGGCCAGAGGTCGGGCATCAGCTGGATGAAGCCGGTTCCCTCGAGATACACGCGCTGCGCGATGTCCACCGCGTAGCGCAGCGGATTGACGAGCGTGAAGTACTGCAGGGCGAGAGGCATGTTCCCGAGCGGCGTCGTGAGGCCGGACAGCATCGAGAACGGCATGATCATCAGGAACGAGTAGAGCATCGCCTGCTGCATCGTGTAGGAGAAGGCCGAGACGAGCAGTCCCATCCCGACCGAGGCGAGCACGAAGCACAGCATCCCCGCGTACAGCGTGACGAACGATCCCGCGAAGGGAATGTGGAACCAGAGCTGCGCGACGAGCAGCACGCCCGTCGCCTGGATCATGCCGATGAGCATGCAGGGCAGCGCCTTGCCCACCATGATCTCGTAAGGTCGGAACGGCGTGACGAGCAGCTGGTCGAACGTCCCCTGCTCCCGCTCGCGCGCAACGGACATGGCGGTGAGGAGCAGCGTCTGCAGGAGCGTGAGCGTGCCGATCATCCCCGGAATCATGTCCCAGCGCGTCTCGAGATTGGGGTTGTACCAGGCGCGCTCCGCGATGCTCACCGGAGGCGACGGCAGGCCGTGCGAGGCGCGCCAGTCGGCGTTGAAGCCGTCGATGACCGACCCCGCGTAGGCCGTCGCCGTTCCGGCGGTGTTGGAGTCGCGGCCGTCGGCGATCACCTGCACGTCGGCGGGCATGCCGGACATGAGGTTGCGCTCGAAGTCCGGACCGATCTGCACGACGAGGAGCGCGCGCCGCTGATCGATGAAGGTGCGGATGTCGGACTCCCGGTGCAGGTCGGCGACGCGCTCGAAGATTCCGCTGCCGTCGAAGCGCGCGATGAGATCGCGCGATACAGCGCTGCCGTCCTGGTCGAGCACGGCGTAGGGCACGTGATTCAGGTCGTAGGTCGCGGCGTATCCGAAGATGAGGCTCTGGATGACCGGGGGCAGGATCAAGCTGTTGCGCGCGCGCCGGTCCTTGAAGACCGCGAGCATCTCCTTGTGCGCGAGGGCGACGATGCGCAGGAGCGAGGCGAGCATGCTCAGGCGAGCCTCTTGTGCGTGATGAGCCGGCTCAGATAGCCGAGGAGCGCGAGCATGACGAGGAGCACCGCCGCGTTGGGCAGCAGCACGCGCCACATGTCGCCGACCAGGAACACGGTCTGCAGCAGCGCGACATAGTATCGGGCGGGCAGCAGGTACGTGATGGCGCGAACGGCGACCGGCATGCTGCGCAGGTCGAAGAGGAAGCCCGAGAGCATGAACGCCGGCATGAAAGTCGCGAGCATCGTGAGCTGGCTCGCGACCAGCTGGTTCTTGACGGCCGAGGAGATGAGAAGCCCGATGCCGAGCCCCACGAGCACGTAGAGCATCGAGGCGGCGAGCAACACCCACAGGGATCCCCTCAGGGGCACATCGAAGAGGAATCTCGCCGAGAGCACGCACAGCACGAGCCCGACCATCCCGAGCCCGAAGTACGGAATGGTCTTGCCGAGCAGGATCTCCTCGCTTCGGACCGGCGTGACGAAGAGCGCCTCGAAAGTGCCCCGCTCCCACTCGCGCGCGACCACCATCGCCGTGAGGAAGGCCCCGATCAGCGTCATGACGAGCACGATGAGCCCGGGTACGAGGAAGTAGTGGCTGTCATCGGCCTCGTTGAACCAGAGCCGGCTCTGCACGACGACGGGACCCGTCCCCGCGATCGTCCTGCCCTCGGCGGCCTCGCGGCTCAGCCACGCACCGATCGCGCCCTCGACGTAGCCCTCGATGATTCGCGCGCGGTTCGCGTCGCTTCCATGGACGATCACCTGCACCTCGGCGTCGCCCGCGCTCACGCGCTGCGCAAAGTCCGAGGGAATGCGAACGATGCCGTCCACCGCGCCCGCGAGCATGAGACTCTCGGCGGCCGGCATCGAGTGCACGATCTGCGCGTGGAAGTACGGCGAGAGCTCGAGGCTGGCGACGAGATTCAGCGCATCGGGCGCGGCCTCCTCCAGATCGACGGCGACCGGCACGTTCTTCACGTCGAGGGAGAGGCCGAACCCGAACAGCAGGATCAGGATGACGGGCAGCACCACGCCGATCGCGATGCTCGCAGGATCGCGGACCATCTGGCGCGTCTCCTTCTTGACGAGCGTCCAGATGCGCCTCGCCTTGGGGAGCCAGTCCGCGGGCGCGGGCGCGCGCTCCGGTCCGGGGCCGGATGGCGGCCCGGAAGGCGCCGGCGCTTGCGGCGGCTTCGACTCGATCGCCGGAGAGTCGTCGGGCGTCACGCCGCGCGCTCCTCGGCCGATTCCTTCGCCCGTGCCGCCTCG
>JASHSR010000133.1 GCA_030038645.1 Gammaproteobacteria bacterium | reverse complement strand
CTCAAGGCATGCCGCGAGAATGATCCGCGCGCCGCGCGGCGGCATCTGCTCGCGTGGGTGGAAGCGATGGAGGCGGGGCGGGTCGCCTCGCCACCCACGGGACTCAACCGCTTGGGGAGGCGGATCGGCAATCCGGAGATCGAGCGGCTGCTTCGAGAGCTCGATCGCGCCTGCTACGCAGGAGGCGCTTGGCGAGGGGATGCGCTCGCCGGGGCGCTCTGCGAGCTGCCGGCACCTACGAAGCGGCCTTCCGACGGTGAGTCGCAGCTCGAGCCGCTCTACCGCTGAGCGGCTTCCGCCGCGAGGAGCTCGGCGCGGGGGTCTCGGTCGTCCGCCGGGCTCGGCGCGATCCGGTCGGTCATGACGGGGCGCCAGCGCTCCGCCCAGTACTGCAGCACGATCGCAGGCCAGAGGGTGCGCGCGTGGTTGGCGCGGCCCGCGCGGTGCTCGGCGAGCTGCCGGCGTATCTGCGCCGCATCGAGCAGATCGTGTGCATGCAGCGTTCGCGCGTCGAGCCAGTGGTCCACCTCCTCGCGCAGCGCCCCGTTGATCAGCGCCGCGACGGGCACGCTCAGGCCGCGCTTGCGGCGGGTGACGAGGGCTGGGGGAAGCAGCGGCTTCGCCGCCTGCTTGAGGATCCATTTGGTCGTGAGCCCTCGCACCTTGTCGCGGTCCGGCAGGCCGAGGGCGAACGCGGTGAGTCGCCAGTCGAGGAAGGGCGCGCGCGCCTCGATCGAGTTGAGCATCGTCGCCCGGTCGCTTTTCACCAGGAGCTTCTCTTTGAGCGCCGTCGAATAATCGAGCAGCATCGCCCCGCCGGGCAGCGGCCGATCGCGATATTCCGCAAGCAGCGGCAGCACCCATTCGCGCCGCAGGTCCGGGGTCGGCCGTCCGGAGAGCTCCACGCCGAGCCACGCCAGGTGGCGCTCGACCCACTCGCGATCCGCGGCCGCGACGAAACGCCGCAGCAGGAAATCGAGCGTGACTTTCCGGCGTGACGCCGGCGCGCGCGAGAGCCAGAGCTCGAGCACCCGCCGCAGGGAGGCGGGCAGACGCCGGTAGCGCGGCGCGAGCGCGTGCCCGATGTAGGTGGGATAGCCGCCGAAGAGCTCATCGGCGCCCTCTCCCGTCAACACGACGCGTACGTGCTCCCGCGCGGCTCTCGCGACGAGGAGGGTCGGCAGAGCGGCAGGATCGCCGATCGGCTCGGCGCTCAGCTCCCCGAGCGTCCGCAGCGCATCCCGCAGCTGCGGCTCTCCGCAGCGCACCTCCACGTGCCGGGTGCCCGCCCAGCGAGCGCAGCGCCGCGCCCAGGGTCCTTCGTCGTAGCTCGCCGCCGAGAAGCGAGCGCTGAACGTCGTGATGCGCTCCGGACCGAGCGCACGGGCGGCGAGCACGGTGATGAGCGAGGAGTCGAGCCCGCCGCTCGAGAGCGTGCCGACCGGCACGTCGGCGACCACTTGCTTGCGCACCGAGGCCTCGAGCAGCTCTCGCAGCCGCACGATCCGGCCGTGCGGCGCGGGGTCTTGCGGTGCGAGCCGGGAGGCGCCCGCGATGCGCCAGGGCGCCCAGTATCGATGCACCGAGCGGTGCATGCCGCGAACGACGAGAGCGGTGCCCGCCTCGACACGGCGCACGGCCGCGAACAACGTGCGCGGCTCGAGCACATAGCCGAGCTCGAGGAACTGGCTCAGGGCGAGCAGATCGATCTCGCGGCTGACCCGCGGATGCTCGAGCAGCGGCGCGATCTCGGAGGCGAACCACAGCTCGCGGTCGAGCTCCACGTAGAAGAGCGGCTTCTCGCCCGCGCGGTCGCGCGCGAGCAGAAGCGACTGTCGCTCCGAGTCCCATGCGGCAAGCGCGAACATCCCGTCGATGTCGCGGAGGCCCTCCGTGCCGTGCGCGGCAAGGAGCGGCAGCAAGGGCTCGAGGTCGGAGCTCGAGCGGTAGGCGTACTCGGGGAAGCGCTTGCGCAGCTCCGCGGCGTTGTACACCTCGCCGTTGCACGCAAGCCAGAGCGCTCCGCCCTCGCTTACGAGCGGCGGGTCCGCGCGCGCCTCGAGGTCGATGATCCCGAGCCGCGTCGCCCCGAGCGCGAAGCACGCCGAGGAGAGGAGCCGGGACCCGTCCGGGCCTCGATGAGTCAATGCCCGCGCCATCCGCTCCAGGCGCTCGCAGGCGTCGAGCGGGTGACCGTCGAGGCTCAATGCGCCGAATACCCCACACATACGCGATCCTGCCAGGGAGCCGTGCCTGAGCGTAGCGCTTGGACGGGGTGGAACGCGACAGCAATGCCTGTGCCGCGCGAGGTGCTGCTACGATAGCCGGGGACCGGGCCGCATTCGCGGAGGGACCGTGGCCGTCGAGCTCTCGATCGTCGTTCCGATGCACAACGAGGCGGGAAACGTCGCGGCGCTCGCCCACGAGATCGCCGCCGCCCTTGCCGCGGGCACATTCGAGCTGCTGCTGGTGGACGATGGAAGCACCGACGCGACACTCGCGGAGGCGCTGCGGCTGCGCGCGGCGATTCCGGAGCTGCGCGTGCTCGGCCACGCGAGGCGGATGGGGCAGAGCGCCGCGATCTGGTCCGGCGTGCGAGCGGCGCGCGCCGCGTGGGTGGTCACGCTCGACGGCGACTGCCAGAACGATCCGCACGATATTCCCGAGCTGATCCGGGCTCGCTCGGCGGCGCGGGACGAGTCGGTGCGCCTCGTCGTCGGGCACCGGATCGCGCGCCGCGACACCGTTTGGAGAAGAGTGCAGTCGGGCGTCGCCAATGCCGTGCGGGGCCGGCTGCTCGGGGATCGCATCCGCGATACGGGGTGCGGCCTGAAGCTGTTCGCGCGCGACACGTTCCTCGCTCTTCCCCGCTTCGACCACATGCACCGCTTCCTGCCCGCCCTGTTCCTGCGCGAGGGGGTCCGCGTGGTCTCGGTCCCGGTGCGCCATCGCCCGCGGACGGCGGGACGCTCGAAGTACGCCATGCTCGAGCGCCTCGCCGCGGGGATCGTGGATCTCGCGGGAGTCCTCTGGCTCGCACGGCGCGCGTGGCCGAAGGACGCCGTGCGCGAGCTCACCGGCGCGTGCGAGCTCAAGCTCGCGGAGACGGGCGCGCCGGGCCGCTCCTCCGCCTCGGCCGAGCGAGCGCTGTGACCCGGCCTCTGCGCGGCCTGCTCGCTCGGGGTCTGATCGGCGTGGGGCTCACGCGCTGAGCGCCGCCGCTCTGCGGCCCTGCCGGGCCCCGGGGTGCGCCGGGTGGGCGCGGCTAGCCCCAGATCTCGCGCGCCGTGTCGGCGACGAGCCGGAGCTTGCGCCATTGATCCGCGGCGGTGAGCGTGTTGCCCTCGACCGTCGAGGCGAAGCCGCACTGCGGGCTCAGGCAAATCTGATCGAGACCGACGAACCGTGCGGCGGCGTCGATCCGGCGCTTGAGCTCGTCCTTGTCCTCCAACGCGGCGCGCTTGGAGGTGACGAGACCGAGGACCACACGCTTGCCCTTCGGGACGAAGCGCAGGGGCTCGAATCCGCCGGAGCGCTCATCGTCGTACTCGAGAAAGAAGCCGTCGACCTCGAGCTCGTTGAACAGCGCTTCGGCGATGTGATCGTAGCCTCCGCAGGCGACCCAGGAGGAGCGGAAGTTGCCGCGGCACAGGTGCACGCACACGGCCATCCCGGCCGGACGGCGCGCGAGCGCGCCGTTGATGAGGTCGATGTACACCAGGTGCTGGGTCGCCGCATCGCCGCCGAGCCGGCAAACGTGCGCGCGCTGGGCGGGATCGTTGAGGTACGCGAGGCTCGTGTCGTCGAGCTGCACGTAGGTGCAGCCGAGCGCCGCGAGCGCGCCGATCTCGCTCGCGTAAGCGCTCGCGAGGTCACCCCAGAACTCATCGAGGCTCGGATAGATTCGCGGGTCGATCGCCGCTCGGCCGCCGCGATAGTGGAGCATGCTCGGAGAGGGGATCGTGATCTTCGGCGTCGCACGGGCGACGGATTTGAGGAACGCGAAATCCGGGCCGAGGATGGCCCGCTCGTGCCGCAGACGGCCCGTGACCTCGAGCGCGGACGGCGTGAACTCGATGTCGCCGGCCTCGTTGTGGAAGCGCACCTTGAGGGGGCTCTCGGCGCGCGAGACGCCGCCGATTCGATACAGGAAGTCCATGTGCCACGCTCCGCGGCGCAATTCGCCGTCGGTCACGGCCTCGAACCCGAGCTCTTCCTGCATGCGCACCGCGTCGCGAACCGCGCGGTCCTCCTGCTCGCGCAGCGCCGCTGCCGAGAGCTCTCCGATGCGATGTCGCTCGCGCGCCGCGACGAGCGCGGCGGGCCTCAGGAGGCTTCCGACGTGCTCGGCGCGGAAGGGCGGGACGACGCGGCGCGCGGCGGCATCGCGTGTCGCAGCATTGCCTGTCGTAGCACCGCCTGTCGCGGCATCGCGTGTCGCGCCATCGCGCGTCTCTGCTACCATCGTCTCCGTCATGAATGGAACCCTCCTGTTGTGGCCGCGAGCTACAATAGCGCGCCCGCCTGAGTCGTTTTGGGCCAAAGTGGGCCACCATTTCGTTTTGAATTAGTACGTTTGCGCTAGCGCGGGGTGCAGGGCGGCGTCATGACGACCACCGAGCTCGACAAGACCGATTCGAAGATCCTGCAGCTGCTCGCCAAGGACGGCCGCATCAGCTGGCGCGACCTTGC
>JASHSR010000132.1 GCA_030038645.1 Gammaproteobacteria bacterium | reverse complement strand
CATGCGCGATGTCCGTCAGGGATACGACGGCTTGCTGTATGTGGTGACGGACGAGGACGACGGCGCGCTCCTCAGGATCGAGCCGGCACCCTGAGCGGCCGTCCGCCGTGACCGGCCGTCCGAGCAACGATGCTCGGCACTCGGCCGAGGATGACGCCCATGCCCTACTCGACCCCTCGTATCACCCCTTATCTCTGGTACGACGACGTGGAAGCGGCTTTGGATTGGCTCTCCAAGGCCTTCGACCTGCGTGAGCGCTTTCGGCAGCCAGGACCCGATGGGACAGCCGTCCAAGCAGAGATGACGCTCGGCGATGACGGGCTCGTCATGATGGGCTGCCCGGCGCCGCAATACCGCAGACCGAAGAGGCTCGGACAGCTGTACGTCCGAATCGAGGGCCTGGATGCGCATTTCGAGCGCGCCGTCGCGGCCGGCGCGGTCGTCCTGGAAAGACCGGCGGACCAACCTTACGGAGACCGCCGCTACGCGGTGGAGGACCCCTACGGGCATCGCTGGTATTTTGCCCAGAGCATCGCTCGAACCGAATAAGGCGCCTCCCGTCCACCCTGCCGCCGCCGGCCACGGCCTGGGTCGCGGCTGAATAATTCGGCCACCGCATCCGTATATCAGGTGCAGCCGTAATACCGAGGTGGACCATGTCGACTACGCCCCCGACGGATCCCACGTATGCCGCGTACCAGCGAGGCCGCCGCATGGGGCTCGCGACCGGAGCCCTGGCGCTGAGCGTCGTCGCGTTCGTCAACCTGCTGGGGCTGGAGAAATCGATTCTCGCCGGCGTGCTCGCGTTGCTGGCGCTGCGGGGCGCCGCACCTGCGGTGGATGTCATCCGCCGGGGCCGAGTCGCCCTGGCGATTGCCGTGATACACATCCTCACCGTCGCTGCCGTGCTCATCGTATTCCACGACAAGCTGCTGCAACTTCTTCATCTGCTGCAGAGACTCGGCTGAGCTCGTGGCGCCGGAAAAGCAGTATGCGCTCCTGTTGGAGCCCCTGCTGCCCCAGGCGGCCGCCTACGCGCGCTCGATTCTGCGCAATCGGGACGACGCGGCGGACGCCGTGCAGCAGGCCGCGCTGCGGGGTCTGGAGCGGATTCGTACCTTCGATGCCGAACGGCCGTTCAAAGGATGGTGGTTCGCCATTCTGCGGAACTGCTGCATCGACACGATCCGGCGGTCCAAAGCCACGCGCGCCGAGGACCTCGAGAGTCTCGAGACGCCGGAGGACTCGGGTCCCGGTGCCTCGGACTGGGAGCACCTGAGCAGGGCGATGAGTCGGCTGCCGGAGCCTCATCGGGAGATGCTGCGGCTGCGCTATTTCGCGGACCTCAGCTATCGCGAGCTCGCGGAGAGCTTAGGCATCCCACTGGGCACCGTCATGTCGCGCCTATACTTGGCGCGCAAGGCTCTGCAAGCGCAATTGATACAGGACGAGACATGAACCCCATCGATCCCGCGGAACTCTCGGCTTATCTCGACGGCGAACTGAGTCCTGTTCGCGCCCGAGAGATCGAGGCCGCAGTGATGGCATCGCCGGCCCTCCGGGCCGAGCTCGACGCGCTGTCCAAAGCGGACGACACATGGCGCTCGGCGGCGCGCTCGGCCGCGTTCCCGCCCCACGTGCGATTACCTCGCGCCGCCGCTTCCAGGGCATCGATTTATCGCATCGTCGGCGCCGTCGCCCTCCTTCTCGCGGTGAGAATCGTGCCGAAGCTCGCCGACTCGCTCGATTGGGAGCTCATCGCGAACGGCATCGCGCTCGCGGTCGTCGTGGCCTGGGCGATTCACATGACCCGAGTCGGTGCGCGCGAAACGCGCGCCTGATCGCGCCGCCTCTGCCGAGTGCTGTCCCGGGAGCCGGGGCGATCTGCCCCGTGCCCTGCCCCGACAGCGCCGGGGTCCGCCCTGAGCGCTGCCCCTGGTCCGGCCCCGCTCGACGGGTCGGCGCTACTGCCGGAACAGCGACAGCGGGACAGCCGCGGCCATGGCGCGATAGCCCGCTGGCGAAGGGTGCAGGTGATCGCCGCTGTCGAAGCTCGGCCGCAGACGGTCCGGCCGCGCGGGATCGCGCATCACCGCGTCGAAATCGATCACGTCATCGAAATGCCCCGGCTGGCGGATCCAGCGATTGACGGCCTCGCGGTCGGCTTCGCTCACCGGCTTGGGCCGATAGTAGGACGACCCGACGAAGGGAGTCAGCGTGCCGCCGTAGACGGCGATGCCCGCGGCGTGGGCGCGCAGCACGATCTGCTCCAGGGCGCCTTCGACGGCGTGCACGAAGGCCGCATGCGCGCTCGGAGGCAGCTCGCCCTGCGGATCGAAGGTGCCGATGTCGTTGATCCCCTCTTGCACGATGAGGTAGCGCACGCCCGCCTGCGCGAGCACGTCGCGATCGAAGCGCGCGAGCGCATTGGGCCCGAGTCCGTCGTGCAGCAGGCGATTGCCGCCGATCCCCTGATTGAGCACGCCGAGCGCGAGCCCCGCCGCATGGACGCGCCGCGCCAGATCGTCGCTCCAGCGATCGTTGCCGTTGGTGGTGGAGGCGTGGCCATCGGCTATCGAGTCGCCGAGAATCACGACGGCGGTGGCGCGCGGGGATGCGGCCACATCGACTCCGGCGATCTGGAACCAATGATCGAACGTCGTGGCGCGCGGCAGGTCTGGAGCCGACACTACATCACCCTGCGCCAGGTAGGAGGTCGCCCGCGAGCCCGGATGACTCGTCTCGCCTTGCGGCGCTCGGTCCAGGTGGAGGGAGATCGCCAGGCTCGAACCGGCGGGCGCCGCAAAGCGCACCGGATCGGAGATGTATTCGGCGCCGTCGGGAACGATCACGTCCGACCGGCCGCCGAAGGTCAGCATCGTATCCGTGGCCGCATCGATGGCCGGGGAGCCTGGAGCGATGGCGCGCGCAATACGGGCGGCTGCGATGCGAAGGGGCGCGGTTCCAAAAGCATTGGATAGATGCACGCGCAGGACATCTCCACCGATCGACAGGTGCACGATCTGGCGCAGCGTGGCGTCGCGCAACGCCTCGGCCGGCAGCGCATTCCGCGGCTCCGGGATCTGCTCGGAGGTGGCCCAGCTTCCGACCCAATGCGCCGCAGCCGTAGAGCCTACTGCGGCCGCCGAGCTCGAGGCGCGCGCTGAGCTCGGTGCGCCCGCCGAACTCCGCGTGGCGGCCGCCACTAGAAAGGCGACGACCCAAAAGACGGCGACGATGGCCGTGAAAGGCCTCATCCCGTGCTCACGAGCTCTTGCGATCGGACCCGGCGATCAGCCGCTCGATCCGGCGATCGGGCACCAGCCAGATCAGAGCGACCAGCGCATAGATCGCAAGGGAGATCGCGGGCCAGCGGAGTGCCAGTCCGATGGCGAGCGCGTACAGCAGCGGCGAGCACTTGCCCTTCCAGTCTCCCCGGACGGCTTTCCGGAGCAGCGATGCCGGCCCCTGCGCCGCGATGATCCGCTGCTGCAGGATCCAGTAGGCGATAGCCGCCATCAGGAGCACGATTCCGTAAACCGCGGCCGGCGCCGCGGCGCCGTGCGACGCATCGAGCCAGGCGGTCGTCACCGGAATCAGCGACAGCCAGAACAGCAAGTGCAGGTTCGCCCAGAGGATTCCGCCCGTCACCACCTCGGTCGTTTGCAGCATATGGTGATGGTTGTTCCAGTAGATGCCCAGGTAGACGAAGCTGAGCACGTAAGCGAGCAGCATCGGAACCAACGGCCGCAATGCGCCGAAATCGGCGCCGGCTGGCGCCTTGAGCTCGAGCACCATGATCGTGATGAGAATCGCGATGACGCCGTCGCTGAACGCCTCGAGGCGGGTGGTTCGCATGTCGGACGCCTCCCGTCACGCCCCCCTTCCTCCAGGCGTCACCGCGCGGAGAAGGCGAGCAGCACATTGCCGGGCGTGCCGGAGACCACGCCGTATCCGGACCCGACAAATAGCATTCCACCGGCCACCGTCGGCCCGGGCGCTTCGATCGAGCCGCCATGAGCCGGCACGGCGTTGACCGTGCTGAACGTCTGCGCAGTATCGTATGACCAGAGCGGGTGGCCATCCGCGCTCGAGAGCGCCCACAGCCAGCCGTTGGAGCCGCCGACGAAGACAACGCCGGGAATGGCCGTCGCGGCCGCGGAATAGGTCACTCCACGGTCCACCGTGGAGTTGAGGGGGGTGTACCAAACGCGCTGGCCGTTCGAGATGCGGAGCGCGACCACGCCACCGGCGTTCAATCCAAAATAGGCGTAGCGGCCGTCGAGCGCGCCACCCCAGAGAGGCCCGAGATTGCCGTGAACGGTCGCGGATCGCTGGCCGAGCACGTCGCGGGGGACATTCACCCGCCACAGCAGCTTGCCTCGTCTGCCGGGATCGAGGGCCAGAATGTCGCCGGGCTTGGTTCCGAAGATGATGGCGGTACGCCCGGCGCCGATAGAGGTGAGCATGGGCGACATCGGGATGTCCCAATCCGGGCCGATGACCTTGGGACAGTTCTCGGTGAAGCCCTTCCCGGCGCAGCCGACGATGAAGGAGTCGTTCGCGTAGATCTGCCTCCACCACAGCAACCGTCCCGTATCCATGCTGAGCGCCAGGATCGCATCGGAGGTCGGCGGCGCCGGATACGTCGATGCGTCGCCGGTCCCGACGTAGAGCACGCGGTGTCGGGAATCGATCGTCGGTGTATTCCAGACCGGCACCCCTGCAGGCGCCCACAGCTGCACTCCCCGGGAGTTCTTGTGCGTCGGATGGGGGCGCTCCGCGATGGTGTAGTGCTTCCAGAGCAAGCGCCCCGTGTTTGCGTCGAGCGCGACCACGCTGCCGACCTCCGTGCAGCACGGGTAGTCGAGTACGCGCGCGGAGAAGCCCTCCCAGCCGGAAACGGGCACATACAGCCGCCCGTGGTACAGCGCCGGGGCGGCCGTGATCCGCGTCGCGAAGTTATCGTCCACGTGCGTGACCCAAATCGCCCGTCCCGTCCGCGCGTCGAGGGCGTACGCGTTGGACTTCAGGTCGCCGAAAAAGACCGCATACGACTTGCGCCCGTGCGCATCGATCGGCCCGACGGTCATCGCATTGCGCACGCCCGCGCGCGTCCGATAGGACCAGTAGATGCAACCCGACCGCGCGTCGAGCGAATAGATGTAGCCCGTGTCCGTGCCGACAAAGACTCGACCGGCGACCACGGTGGGCTGACCGAAAGCCGACGTGCCGCCTGGATAGCCAAACGCCCACTTGAGCTCGAGCCGGCCCACCGACGCGGCGGTCAATCCTGCCGCCGCGGCGCGTTGAAAGCGCCAGTTGTCGATCCCGTTCCCCCAACCGTTCCATCCCGGCCCGGAGATCCGGCGCAGCGAAGGATTGCGCCGGCAGCGATTGGGCATCGTGCTCGCGTCACCCGATCGCGAGGACCCGAGGAGCTCGCCGGAGAGCGACTCGGCCACGCGGCGCCGATCCTGATCGCTCAAGGTGTCGCCGACCGATTTCATGATTCCCGTGGTGAGCGCCGCGTAGATGCGCTCCGGCGACATGGCTCGCAAGGCGGTGGGACTCGGTGCGCGCGCGTACGCCTTGTTGCCGTGGCAGGCGACACAGTGTTGCTGAAAGACGGCGAAGCCGAGCTCCGTCGCTCTGCGCTCGGGCGCGGAGGCGGGAGCCGCCCGAACGCCCGGCGCCGGGGGAGCGGGCACGGCAGCGGCGCTCCCTGCGCCTGCGGCGGCAAGCACGGGCGTCGAGGAGCCGAGCGCTACGATGGCAAGAGTCAGGATGCCGGCCAGCGCTTGGAGAGATGGGTGTGCCGCCGGATCGCGCATTGATAATCCCCCGCTTATGCTGGTCGAAAGCCTCGGCTGCCGCTCGGCGGTCGCCACGAAAGAGGTGCGGCGCCTGCCGCCCTATCTCTGCTTGTACGTCTTCTCGAACATCGCCGGCAGACCCCCGTCGCTCGTGATGACTCGATGCTTGAAATACCAGCGCCCACCCCGCTTGACGAGCTCATCGTGCTCGCGGCCCTGCTCGACGAAATGCGGCGTCGACTGGGGCGTGTCCGAGATGATGCCGGTCCATACCGTGTCCGCCGTGGCGGTATCGCCGTTGACTCTGATGCGGGGATTCGTGAGCAGCATGTGGAACCTCCCCGGCCGATGCGGCGTGCCCTCCGCCGTTCTCCGGTAGAGATCCTCGATCTGCGCCCGATCGATCAACGTCGCGAGCGTCGTAACCGGATATTCCGCGAGCGCCGGCGCAGCTGACGCGGCCAACGCCAGCGCTGCGCAGCCGAGCGCGACGCCTCGAAACGCAACCCTTCTCAAGCCCCCAAGTCCCAGGAGCCGCATGGAGCGCCCTCCAACTCGTATAGGTATGCGCAAGGCTCTCCTTCGCGGAGAGCTCGCGTCTTCAGTATACGACGCCGGCGAATCGGGATGCGCCCGACGGCAGGGAGAGACCGATCAGTCCGGGGTCGATCTGGCAAATCAGTCCGGCAGAACCGCTGCGCGCGTGAGCAAGAAGCGCGTTCGCACTCCGGCGGCGTGCGCGAGGCCCGGGCGCGTCAATGGCTGTCCGCCGCCGATCCACACATCGACATTTCCGGGGACGATCCGGCGGGTTCCGGACTCGTCCACCACGCTCAGATCGCGGCTGCGGAGCCTAAAGCGCACGGACTTCTTCTCGCCGCGCGAGAGATGAATGCGGGAGAAGCCCTTGAGCGCGAGCATCGGCGCGCCGATGACCCCCGGGTGCGTGAGGTACAGCTGCACGACTTCGTCGCCCGCCATGGCTCCGGTATTCGCCACATCGACCGAGACATCGACTTCCTCACTCGCGCCGGCGCCGGCTCGAATAACGCGCGGGTCGCCGTACTTGAACGTCGTGTAGCTCAATCCGTAGCCGAAGGGGTACAGCGGCTCGCCATGGAAGTAGCGGTAGGTCCGGTTCGCCATCGAGTAATCGCCGAAGGGCGGCAGCTGATCGACCGACTGATAGAACGTGACGGGCAGGCGGCCCGCGGGGCTGAAATCGCCCGCAAGGAGCGCGGCGACCGCCGCGCCGCCCTGCTCTCCGGGGTACCAGGCTTCGATGATGGCGGGTACGTGCCGATCGGCCCAGTCGACGCTCAGCGCGCCGCCGTTCATGAGAACCAGCACGGTGGGCTTGCCGAGCGCCTCGATCTTCTGGAGAAGAGTCCGCTGCGGAGCGGGCAAGTCGAGGTTGGTGCGATCACCTCCGAAAAACCCGGGCGCGCTGATCTTCATCTCCTCGCCTTCGATGCGCGGCGAGAGGCCGTCCACGACGACGACCAGGTCGGCGTGTCGGGCGGCGGCAAGCGGATCCGGTCCGGGCGGACCGGCGTCGATGAGCCCGGAGCCCTGTACGTAAGTGACGGCTGCCTGCGGAAAGCGGGCCCGGATGCCGGCGAGGACGGTAACCGGGTGAGACGGTGTGCCGTTGTAGTTGCCGACCAGCGCATCCACGCTATCCGCATCCGGACCGATCACGACGATCGAGTGCGGCGTTCGCCGCAGCGGGAGCAGGTGGCCGGCGTTCCTCAGCAATACCAGTGATTCCTCCGCCATCCGTCGCGCGACGGCTTGATGCGCCGGTGTGTCGTTGTCCGAGGCGGGAATCCTCACGTACGGATCGTCCGACGGCGGATCGAGCATGCCGAGCTCGATGCGCGCTTCGAACAACCGGCGCAGCGATCGGTCGAGAACCGACTCCTGCAGCAGCCCCTCACGTACGGCGGCGACGATCGCGTCCGCCTCCATATTCCAGTGATGGCGGTAATCGCCGCAGATGAGATCCATCCCGGCCTTGAATGCCTCGGCGACGGCGACTTGCGGATTCGGCGCGTAGTGGTGGCCCTCGCCGGGAGGAAGATAGATGTCGGCCGCGGCGCCGCAGTCCGACACCACGTAGCCTTTGAAACCCCAGTCCCGGCGCAGGTATTGCTGCAGCAGCGCGTCGTTCGCGCACGCCGGGGCGCCGTCCACGGCGTTGTAGGCGCACATCACCGACTGGACTTTGGCCTCCGTGACTGCGGCGCGAAACGCCGGCAGATACGTATCCTCGAGGTCGTGAGGCGACACGCGCACGTCGACACGGTGGCGAGTGGATTCCGGTCCGCTGTGCACCGCAAAATGCTTGGCGGTCGCAATCGTCTTGAAGTAGCGCGGATCATCGCCCTGGAGCCCCGTGATGAACGCGACGGCCATGCGGCTCGTGAGGTAAGGATCCTCTCCGTAGGTCTCCTGTCCGCGCCCCCAGCGCGGATCGCGAAAGATGTTGATGTTCGGAGACCACACGGTGAGTCCGCGATACCAGTCCGAGCTGCCGTCGGGCCGTACCGTCGCGGCGTACTTGGCGCGAAACTCGGTGCTGATGGTGCTCGCGACCCGGTGCATCAGCGGCACGTCCCAGCTCGCCGCCATGCCGATCGCTTGCGGGAAAACGGTCGCGACGCCCGCGCGCGCCACGCCGTGCAGCCCCTCGTTCCACCAGTTGTAGGCCGGGATGCCGAGCCGGGGAATGGCGGGCGCCGCGTAGCCGGCTTGAGCCGCCTTCTCCTCGAGCGTCATGTGAGCGACGAGATCCCGCGCGCGCTCGGCCGGAGAAAGCGAGGCATTACGGAGCGCGGAGCCCGAATGTCCCTCACCGTGCGTCGCCATGCACGCCATCGCGGACAAGCAGAGCCCGACAAGTCTCGCAGCGTCGCGCTTCATGGCGCTATGGTAGCGTTAACAAGCTCGGCGGGAAAGCGCAGGCGACCTGCGCGAGCGCGGATGCTCACGTCGCGCGCAGCGCGACGGTGACGGGTACACGAGCCGCTCGAACGGCCGGCAGCAGTCCGCCGATCAGGCCCATGCACAGTGCCCAGACGATGCCGAGCACAGCCAGGGAGGGCGTGACCGCAAGGTGAAACTGGAACCCGAAGGGACTCGCCGCCCGACCATTGAAGAAGAGCCACGCAAGTCCCGCGCCAATCAAGGCGCCGGGAAGCGCGAGAAGCATCGCCTCGCCCAGCATCGACACAACGACAGGCAATCCGCCGAATCCCACGGCGCGCAGCGTGGCGAGCTCGCGACGGCGGCCGTCCACCACGGCGTACAGCGAATTGGCCGCTCCTATCGTCGCCGCGACGGCGAGGATGATCCCCACGAAGTAGCTGACGAAGTTCAGTATGCCGTTCAGCTGCTGCATGCCCGCCGCGACCAGCTCAGCTTCGCGCTTGGCTTCGACGTGGAGCTGTGGATTCGCCTGGACCGCGGCGGCCAGCTCCGCGAACGCGGCCGGGGACCGCAGCATGACGTTGATCTCGTTGTAAGTGTCACGCCCGAAGACGGAGAGAAGCGTGTCGGCATCGGCGTAGGCGACGCAGGTCCCACCGGCACGCCCGAGGTCGAAGTTCCCGACGACGAGCCATTCGCCGCCTTGGATCACCCGCTTGTCCCCCACGCCGAAGTGCTCGTACTGGCGCGCACAGTAGTTGCTCGCGATCAGCTCTCGCAGCCCGGGGCGGAACAGGCGCCCCGAGGTGAGGTGCAGCTCCGGGGCGTAGTCGATGAGGTTCGCGCCCGAGCCGACCAGGGTGAAGCCGATCAGGGTACCGGAGGATCTCCTTCGAGCCTGCATGCCCACGAACGCCTGCGGCACCGCGATCGGCTCGCCCTTCGCATTGCGTCGTATGCCGGGAAGGTCGCGAACCAGCACCGCCGTGCTCTTCGGGATGCTACTTTGTCCCGGCTGTAGAGCGCCGACGCTCAGCAGGCTCGCACGGTCAGGCCGGACGTTGCCCATCGCTTCCCGCCGCGCGCCGACGCCCATCGCAAGCATGGAGATCAGCACGCCGACGGCGCACGTGACGCCGATGACGGTGGTACAGACCAGTCCCGCGCGCTGCGTCACGCCGAGCAGGTTCATGCGCAGCAGCATCCCAAGCTGTTTGAAGAAGCCCACTGTCCGCCCTACCTTCCCGCGAGGGCATCGACGATGTTGAGCCTGGCCGCACGAAGACCCGGCACGCTCACGCCGATCAGCGCGACGAGCACGCCGCCGAGGATGCCGAGCTCCACGACTGCGATCGGCATCGTAAGCCCGGCCACGTACTTGGCCGCCAGGGGAAACGCGAGCCACGCCAGCCCGAGGCCCGCGAGCGAGGCGGCAATGCACACCAGCAGCGACTCTGCCGCCACGATAATGAAGACCGTTCGATCGCCGAAGCCGAGGGTCCTCAGTACGGCGAGCTCCGGCGTGCGCTCGCGGATGGACTGCATCATCATGGTCGAGATGGAGAACAGCAGCGCCACGAGCACCGCGCTCACGATGGTGCGGATGGCAAAGTTCACATCTCCGATCGATTGTATCTCCTGCTGCGCACCGTCTCGAAACGAGTGCGTACTCGTTCCGGCCGATGAGTTGGCGAAAGTGCGGTCGATGGTGTCGCTCACGGCCGCCGCCTGTTTGGGGTCGGAAACGAGCACGTAGAAATTGCGCACCGTACCCTTGTCGGTCGCCCGCGCCTCATCCAGATAGCTGTAGTTGGCCACGATGAAGCCCGCTTCGCCGACCTCATGATCCGAGACCATGCCCACGATGTCGAAAAACCAGGTTCCCGACCCGTTCGTCTGGAGAGTGGTCGAGTTGAGGGCGATGCGGTCTCCGACATGCCAGCCGTATTTCTTGCCAATGTCCGCGGTGATCAACGCGCCGGTGCGGTTCCTCCGGAGCGCCTCGAGATCCTTGGGCAGCACCTGGAACAGGTCCGGCTCGAGCGTTTCCCACACGTCGCTCGGCTCGATTCCGAGCACGAACACGACCTGGTTCGGCTTCTGGTAGGTCCCGACCACGCCGTCGGCGTACGACACCCACTTCACGCCAGGGATGGACTTCAGTCGCTGGACGTACGCAAGAGGCAAACGCGCCGCACCTTGGACGCTCGGCCCCACGAACAGCACGTCGGCTCGGACCTTCGCGATGGCGTCCTCCACGCCCGTCTTCATGCCCTGCAAGACCCCGAACAGGGCGAACGCCACGGCGACCTGCAGAAAGATCAGCGCTGTTCGCACCGGCTTGCGCCGGAGCCCGGCCCAGACGAGCGGAAGGAATTTCACGTGATATTCCTGACCTGGCCAAGCCGCAGCTTCGCGTCGAGCCGCCGCTGATCGCCCACTCTACCGGTGGGACGGCGCGGTGGGAATCAGCGGCTACCGCGCGGGCGATTACCCCGGAAGCTCGCCTGCAGCAGGTGGGTCAGCGTGTGCACATAGCGCAACTTGCCGTTCTCTACTCGGAACATGTGGCTGTCGGCCGGGCCCCTACCGCCGCGAGGGCCGCCGGCGCCGAACGTGCAGAACACCTGGACCGTGCCGAGCTCCTCGTCCACGACGAAGCGACGGTTGACGATATTGACGCCGGCCGGCACGCCGACCGAGCAGCTGTCCGAGGGCAAGCCTTTACCTGTGTAGGCGCCGCCCTCGAGCCGCTCGCAGGGGTGACCCCATGGCACCAACTCGGTCTTCTTCTCCAGAAAGGCATCGAGGTAGGCGTTGGCCGCGGCGACGAGCGCGTCGCGCGAAGCCCGCTTGTCCTTGGGAATGGGGCCCCAGTTCTCCTCCGAGGAATGCTTTAGGTACGAGTCGGCGTTGAACAGCCAGTAGCCCGTCGTGGTCCACAGGATCTCGATCTCCGCGATCTTGTCGTGGTTGACGCGAAGACGCGTGCCGAAGACGTATGGCGCCGCCTTGTTGGTCACGATCACCTCGGTGAACGACTGACACGTGGCGGTATCGAAGATGCTGTGTTGATGATCGATCTTCATCGGTTTGGTAATGAATCCCGTATGAATGTCGGCGGGGGCGGCGTTCTCCCAATAGCCGACGCCGTTCGCGAGCGGCAGACCGGAGATATCCCCCTTGGTCTGGGCGGCGAGGTAGAGATCGACGGCCTGCCGCAGCCCCCCACGAGTACAGGACAGCTCCGCGTGGCTGAGCTGCGGAAGCGATAGCGCGCCGAGCGCGAGGCAGATTCCTGCGAGATTGAAGCGCTTCATTGGATGCTCCCCTTTTTTGGGTCGTTCATTCGTGGCGAGCCGGGATCGAGGCTTTCCGGATCGCGGTCCGACTCTACCCCGTGAATACCGAAAACGCGAGTTCGCCTCCCTGGGCTCCGCGTGGTCGGTCCGAATGTCCGCACATGGCGGGCCGCGGCCAGCGGCGTGCTACTACATCTATAGTTGATAACCGACTCCGCGCCGGAAGCCCGGACAAATATCGTTGACGTGGAATGCGCGGATCGTGACGTTTAGACGAAGAGCGATATTCGTTACGAGGCGCCATGGCCACCGAGGATGGGCGGCCGATGGTGTCCACTATGGAGCCACGGATTGACGCCGCTTTTCCATATAAATCAACGTGACCGCCGGCGAAAGCGGCTCTGAGCGGGTGACCCGGTATCCGAGACGGCTATACAAACGTATATTGTCCAGACTTCGCTCACCAGTGAACAGCTCAAAGCGCTCGGCTCGAGGAAAGAGCGCCTCGATTGCCTGCATCAGGTGAGTGCCAATCGATCGGCGCCGAAAGTCTGGATGCACGATCAAGCGGCCGATCTCGCAGATATTGTTCCGATAGACGGCGCGCACGGATCCGACGATCGAGTCGCCGAGAGTTGCTTTGAGAAACGTCTTGCTCTCGAATTCTTTTAGGATGCTCGCTAGCGTTTGAGTGAGCGGTGGAATAGACCAATCGTTATATAGCCGTGCCTCGCTCTGGTAGGCAACCTTCTGAAGGTCCAAAACCCTCGCGGCGTCTGCGACCTCGGCAGCGGCAATGGTCGGTTGCTCCATCATCCTCGGTACATTCTATCATTGCAGCTGCCAGCCGGAGCCGGCCTTCGAGCCCTTGCAGTCCACGACGACGGCGCAGTAGCGGCGATCTTCTCGGACGACACCCTCGCCGAACATCTCGCACTTCGCGGCGGGACGGTGCTCCATAAAGGGCACCTTGCTCCTGCGGTGCGCTATTCCGAGGATCTCGACCTGGTGCTCATCAAGTCCATGAACAGGGACACC
>JASHSR010000131.1 GCA_030038645.1 Gammaproteobacteria bacterium | reverse complement strand
CCACGGGTCGTCGGCGAGGGTCGGCTGAGCGGAGGTTTGCGCGTAGGTCGGCGTGGCGCCGGTCGGATTGGATGGCAACCCACGATAGAGATAGGTCGAGCTGACGCACGGGGTCGGAGAGGCGGCGACGTAGGTATCGCACCACGCGACGTTGCTGAGCGCTCCGGGCAGAGCGATCGGCCCGCCTCCGTCGTAGTTCGGCGTCGAGCCCGGCTGGCCCGGTCCGACGCCGCCGTTGATGGCGCCCGTCGTGACGCTGCTGCCGCGAATGAGGTTATTGACGCCACCAAACTGCGTGAGATTGTCCTGAGTGTACGGGCTCGCGCTGTTCGGCATGGGATCACGGTGGTCGTAATCGACGCTCACCATGAAGTTCCCCTGCCCCAGGGGGCCGAAGCTGTCCCAGGTATGGCCGCCCGTCACGGAGACGCCATTCTCGTCATAGCCGTCGGTCCAGGTCTGGCGGGGCGAGATCTCGACGCCGTTCAGATCCTTGCGGATCTGATAATTCACGACGCCAGCCACCGCGTCCGAGCCGTAGATCGCCGAGTTGCCGTCCTCCAGGATCTCGATGTTGCTGATGTCCGAGAGCGGCAGCTGATTGGCATCGGTGAATACGCCCGCCGTGCCGGTCGGAGTGACGCGATGCCCGTCGACGAGGACCAACGTCGCCTGAGGGCCCAGACCGCGCAAGTTGACCGAGTTGCCCTGCGTGAGATCGCCGCCGTAAGCGACCGTGCCGCCCTCGCGGTAGTTGAGGACACCCGCCGGCGCCACCTCGCTGATCTGCGGCAACTGCTGCAGCACGCTGTTCAGATCGGTGAGACCGGACTGCAGAATGTCGCTGCGGCTGATCTGCAGCGACTCCGAGCCGACGGGCGTAATGCCGGCGATGTTCGTGCCCGTCGCGGTGACGACCACCTCCTGCAGCGGCTCGGTGCCCTGATTGGAGCTCTGGCTATTGGTGGGTCCCGATGCCTCCTGCGCGGGAGCTGCACTGGACGTCGTGCTTTGCGACGAGCTCTGAGTCGCGTTCTGGGCGAGCGCGACGCCGGCGCCGAGCACGAGTATCCCGAGCAACGTGCCCGCCTTTCGCAGCATCGGTAATTGCAACATGAGGTCCCCCTGTCATCGATTCGGCCGGCCGCCCTGCGGGCGGCGCAGCCGTTAAGCCCTCGACACGTCTTGCGACTCGAGCATGACTCGAGCGAGCCACCGATTTAAGTAATCGTTTTCATCCGCGGTGATGCTATTTCGTCCCGCCCCCCAATGTCAACCGCACCCGCGGACGTGGGACGCCGTCGCCGCGGGGATGGCCTGCGCCGCGACATGTGGCAGCTCGACTCACGCCACCGCCGGAGCGGCGATCGATAAACCGCTAGGATTCCCGATGTATTTTGTCCAATTCGCCGCTCGGCACCGTGCAGCCGTCCGAGACCCGGGGCATTCCCAGGGCGCGAGCTAAGCCGACCACGTGGAGGCGCCGACCGCGAGCGCCGGCCGGTGGCGCGGCCGCCACGGGTCCAGATCGGCGCCGCCTCCGGCGTTTTCTGCAATCGATATCAGCTCTGGATTGCCGCCCCTGAATCACGAGCGGGGCTTGGCTCGGAGGCGTGGCGCGCTTAATCTCGGTTCATGAGAAAGCGCACCGCATCCGCTCCCCACTCGACAACCATCAAGGATGTCGCACGGGAGCTCGGGATGTCCGTCGCGACGGTGTCGCGGGCGCTGTCTCGTCCCGAGCTGCTGCGCGAGGAGACGCGCGACCGCGTCATGTCCATCGTCGACCGGCTCGGATACCGTCCCAACCTCCTCGCGCGTGGCCTGCGCAGAGGTCATACACGCTCCATCCTGCTCGTCGTGCCGAACTTGAGCCCGTTCTTCCTCGAGATCTTCGCCGGGGCGGAGGAGGTCGCGCGACAGGCAGACTTCGCGCTGCTCCTCGGCAACAGCAACGGGGATCCCGAGAGAGAGGAGGCGTGCTTCGATCAGGTGGTGAGCGGACGCGCGGACGGCATTATCCTGCTGACCGGGCTCGTGCCGACTGCCTACGCTCCCGGCAAGCGGCCGCTTCCCCCGCTCGTCACGGTGCTCGAGCGGCTGCCGGGCCGGTCCGTGCCCGTCATCCGGACCGACCATCGCGTGGGGGCGGCGGAGGCGACCCGTCACCTGATTGAGCTCGGACACCGCCAGATCGCCCACATCGCAGGCAGCAAGCATGCGCCGAGCACCGCGCACCGCCTCGCGGGCTACCGCGACGCACTCGAATCGGCCGGGTTGGCTCTCTCGCAGGATCTCATCTATCCGGGCGACTTCACCATGAAGTCCGGCGCCGCCGGGGTCGAGCGGCTCCTGAGCCTCGGCGAGCCACCGACGGCCGTCCTCTGCGGCAACGACGAGATGGCCTTCGGCGCCATTCGCATGCTCCATAACCTCGGCCTCGCGGTGCCGAGAGACATCTCGATCGTCGGCTTCGACGATCAGAACATGGCGGCTTTCTACAACCCTCCGCTCACGACCGTTTACATTCCGCGCCACGAGCTCGGCCGACGCGCGGCGCGGGAGCTGATCGAGCAGCTCGAGGGACGCGACGTGGCCCACGAGGTGATCCTGCCCACACGGCTCATCGTTCGCGAGAGCACCGCGCCGCCAGCCCGCCGCAAGCCTCGCGCCGGCCGTCGCAGATCGGCCTAGGACGGCACCGGCTCGCGCCGGTGGCCCTTCAAGCCGTAGAACGCAATGTAGAGATAGCAGAGGATCGGCACGAAGAACGAGTACAGAAGCCCGATCGAGTCGGCGGCCCAGGCCTGCAGCTCCGGCACGACGGCGCCGCCCACGATCGCCATGCACAGGATGCCCGACCCCTCGCCCGTATGCTCGCCCAGCCCGTCGAGCGCAAGTGCGAAAATCGTCGGGAACATGATCGAGTTGAAGAGACCGACCGCGAGCAACGCCCACATGGCCGTATGCCCGGCCGACGCGACGGCGATGGCGACCAATATCGCACCGACCGCCGCGTTGACCGCGAGGACGTTCGCCGGCTTGACGCGCAGCATCAGCGCCGAGCCGATGAATCGGCCGATCATGGCGCCACCCCAGTAGAGCGAGAGGTACTTGCCTGCGACCTGGGCCGGCAGCGCCGCGATGTCCTTCTGCCCCATGAAATTGACGAGCAGGCTGCCGATCGAGACCTCGGCCCCGACGTAGACGAAGATGCCGATGGCCCCGAGGACGAGGTGCCGGTGGCGCCAGACGCTCCGTCGTTCCGGGCGCGCGTCAGCGTCCCGGTCCCGCGCGGCGCCGGAGTTCACCCCGAGCGCCGCCGCCGCATCGAGCTCGCGCTTCGCCGGGAGGCGGCTCACACCGACCACCAGCGCGATGGCGAACAGCACC
>JASHSR010000015.1 GCA_030038645.1 Gammaproteobacteria bacterium | reverse complement strand
AATCAGCGCGAGGTCGGCCTCGACACGCAGTCCTTCTCGCGCGCGCTGCGAGGCGTGATGCGCGCGGCGCCGGACGTGATTCTCATCGGAGAGGTCCGCGACCGAGAGAGCATGGAGGCCGCGATCAGCCTCGCCGGCACGGGCCACCTGGTGCTCGCGACCCTGCACGCCAACAACTGCGCGGAGACGCTGGACCGAGTCATCAATCTCTTCCCGCGCGACCAGCACAATCAGATCTATCTCGACATCTCGCAGTACCTGCGCGCGATCCTCGCGCAGCGCCTCGTGATGGGCAAGGACGGCAAGCGCTGCGCGGCCGTGGAAGTGATGCTCAACACGCCCCACATCAGCGAGCTCATCAAGAAGGGCGACGTGATCGCGATCAAGGAGGCGATCGTCGCGAGCCGCGAGCGCGGCGTGCAGAGCTTCGACGTGGCGCTGCACTCCCTCTACAAGGAGCAGCGCATCGAGCTCGAGGAGGCGCTCGCCAACGCGGACTCGCGCGCGAACCTCGAAGCCAAGATCAACTTTGGGTGAGGCATGTTGCGACGACACTCAACGTGTCGTCGCAACATGCCGAACGCCCGGCCAGGATGCCGGGCCGGATGGGCGCGCCAGGGACGGCTGCTTACGAAAGACACTCAACGTGTCGTCGCGAAACGCCGAACGCCCGGCCAGGATAGGCGGGCCGGATGGGCGCGCCAGGGACGGCTACTTGAGGTTAGTGCCTCTCCCCGCGCACACCGCCGAGAGCACCGCCATGCGCACCGCAACGCCGTTGCGGACCTGGTCGCGGATGGCGGACTGCGGCCCATCCGCGACGTCGGATGCGATCTCGATGCCGCGGTTCATCGGCTGCGGGTGCATGACGATCGCGTCGGGCTTCGCGAGCGCGAGCCGCTCGGGCGTGAGGCCGTACTTGGCGAAGTACCGGTCGGCGTCGGGGAGCGACGCCTGGCTCATCCGCTCCTTCTGGATGCGCAGCATCATGATCACGTCCACGTCCTTCAGACCCTTCGAAAGGGTGGTGTGGCGCACGCACGCGGTGAATTCCGTCGCCTCCGGCATGTAGGCGGGCGGGGCGACGATGCGCACTTCCCCGGCGCCGAGCGCGCGAAAGACGTGGTAGGCGGAGCGCGCGACCCGGGAGTGCCGCACGTCCCCGACGATCGCGATGGCGAGCGAATCGAAGCGCGGCTTGCGCTGCCGGACGGTGAGCGCATCGAGCAGCCCCTGTGTCGGATGCGCGACGTGCGCCTCGCCGGCGGAGAGCACGCTCACGTGCGGTCGGACGTTCTCCGCGACGAGTCCCGGAACGCCCGCCTCGGCGTCCCGGATGACGAACACATCGACGTACAGCGCCTCGAGCGTATAGATGGTGTCGAGCATGCTCTCGCCCTTGACGCGCGAGGAGAGCTGCACCTCGAGGTTCACGACCTGGGCGCCGAGCCGCTTCGCGGCGAGCTCGAAGGATACCCGCGTACGCGTGGAGGGCTCCGTGAATAGATTGGCGACCGTGCGCCCGGCGAGCTCGGCGCTCGCAGGGGGCGGCTCGCCGAGCGGACGCACGTAGCTCTGTGCCCGATCGAGCAGCCGCTCGATCACGGCGCGCGGAAGCGTCTCCAGCGTCAAGAGGTGCCGCAGCGTTCCGTCGGGTCGCAGCTGCGGGTCCGGCGCGACCTGCGTGTTCGGCGCCGCCTGCGGGTCCAACGGCGCCGGCGTGCTCGTCTGCTCGGGCAAGCTCGGCCGAAGCGGGGTGTCAACGCTCATCCCATCTCCCTCGGTTCATCGCGATTCGGCTCGGGCCGGCTCGACGCTGCGCTCGCCGGCGAGCCAGCGCTCGAGGATCACGGCGGCGGCGGCGCTGTCCAGGTCCTCGCGGCGCACGCGGCGGCTGCGCGCGCCTTGGGCCCGGTTGCGCTTGAGGGCGGCGCTCGCCTCGAGAGAGGACCAGCGCTCGTCCGTGTGCTCCACCGAGAGGCCGAAGCGCTCGCGAAGCGCGGCGCCGAAGGCGCGCGCGGCGTCCGTCAACGCCCCGGCGCTGCCGTCCGCATTATAGGGCACCCCCACGACGAGCAGCCGGGGCCGGGTCGCGCGCACCTCGCGGTCGATCGCGGCCCAGTCGGGCTCGCCGCCGAGCACGGCCGCCGCGGGCCGCGGAGCGGCGGTGCGGGTGAGCGTGTCGCCCACGGCGATGCCGATTCGCCTCAGGCCGAAGTCGAATGCCAGAACGGGGTGGGCCGTGAGCTCTTTGCGCGTGTGCGGCTCGATGTCACGCATTGCCCGCGAAGAGGCTCATCTGCTTGATCTTCTCCATGTCGACGCCGACCAGCTCCCACGACGCCTCCCAGCGGTGGTCGTACGGCAGCTCGAACACCACTCGCGCGTCGGCGGGCATGGGCAGCCAGGCGTTCTCGCGGATCTCGCGCTCGAGCTGGCCCGGCTCCCAGCCCGCATGCCCGAGGGCAATGAAGGCGTCGGCGGGTCCCTCGCCGCGCGCCATGGCCTCGAGAACGTCCCGGGAGACCGTCACATGGACCATCTCCGACACCTGCAGCGTCTTGTCCCAGCTGCCTCCCGGGCGATGCAGGACGAAGCCGTGGTCGGTGAGCACCGGGCCGCCGCGCAGCACGGGCTGGGCCGCGATCTGCTCATTGCGCGGCTGCAGCTTCATCTCCGACAGCACATCGGAGAGGCGCATCGGCAGGGGCTTGTTGAGCACGATCCCGAGCGCTCCATTGTCGGCGGTGTGCTCGCAGATCAGCGTCACGGAGCGCGCGAAATTCGGATCGGAGAGCGCGGGCATCGCGATCAGCATGTGATTCGTGAGACTCGGCGCGCTCATGCGCGGCGAGTATGGCCCCTCACGCGCGCGCGCTCAAGGAACGGCGGACACCGCGCCGGCCGCGAGCCGGCCGCCGACGAACTCCCATTCGTAGGCGAAGCGCATCGTTCGGTACTTGCGCGCGAGCTCGGGCGGAAACGGATTGAACGGGCTCGCGAGCTTCAAGATCTCGAGCGCGGCGTGATCGAGGTCGGCGTAGCCGCTCGAGCGCTCGATCCGCGCCCCCTCGAGCTTGCCGTCCGAGCGGATCTCGACCGCGAGCACCGGGTTCGCCTGGATGCCCGCGCGTCGCGCGGCGATCGGGTAATTGAGCGTGCCGATGCGCTCGATGCGCCGGCGCCAGTGATCGAGGTAGGGGGCCAGAATCGACTCCCGGGTGTCCGGGGTGACCCAGAGGTCGTCGCGATGCGGTCCGCGCAGCTGCACGGGGCCCACGTCATCCTGGGGCCCGAGCTCGGCGGCGGGATGGTCCGGAAGCAGCAGCGGCTTCTCGCCGCCGCCGGCGCCCGTATCGGCATCGCTGAAATACTGAATGTCGGGCTGAGGCGCCGTCGTCGCGAGGACGCGCTCGTCGTTCACGGCGGCGGAGCCGGCCGACGCGAGGCTGGTCCCGTCCGCGACGCCCTGGTGTCCGGCGAGCGATCGCATCGAGGCGCGATTGCGCGCCGGCACCGAGAGGCTCGTGTTCCCGGAGCCGAGCTGCGTGCGCTGGGCGAGGTAGGTCGCCGTGTCGTTGCGCGGGGCGGTGGGCACCTCATCTGAGACGAGCAGAACCTCGAGCCCCGGCGCGGCGCCGTTTCCCTTCGACCCCGAGCTGAAGGTGATCCCGAGAATGACGAGCCCGTGCAGCACCGCTGCCAGGAAGATCGTCATGAGAAGCCGGTCCCGGACGGGCGCCGACCCCTCGCGCAATGTCAGAGCTCGAGAACCCATCGAAGCCACCTGCCAAGCCGCCGGCAGTATAGCGAGTCCCTAGCGCCGCGCGCGTGCCGCGGGTCGCGCCTGCAGGCGCCGCTCGATCGCCCCGATGAGCGAGCCGCCGATGTCGGTGTGGTATTGCTTGTCGAGCTCGCGGATGCCGGTCGGGCTCGTCACGTTGATCTCGGTCACGTAGCCGCCGATCACATCGAGACCGACGAAGAGCATGCCCCGCGCGGCGAGCGCGGGCCCGATCTCTGCGGCGAGCCAACGGTCGCGGTCGTCGAGGGGGCGTCCGACGCCACGCGCTCCGGCCGCGAGATTGCCGCGGTTGTCGCCCGCGGCCGGGATGCGCGCGAGGGCGTACGGGACGGGCTCGCCGTCGATGAGCAGCACGCGCGAGTCGCCGGTCTCGGCGATGTCGGGGATGTAGCGCTGCGCGATCGCAAAGCGGCGCCCCTCGTCGGTCAGCGTCTCGAAGATGACGTTCGTGTTCTTGTCGTGACGCTCGACGACGAAGATCGAGCGACCGCCCATGCTGTGCAAGGGCTTGCAAACGATCTTGCCGTGCTCCTCGAGGAAGGCGCGCATGTCGTCCCTGTCGCGCGTCACCAGGGTCGGCGCGCAGCACTGCGGGAACCACGCGGTGTAGACCTTCTCGTTCATGTCCCTGAGCCCCTGCGGGCGGTTCGCGACCAGCGCGCCTTCGTCCTCGGCGCGCTCGAGGATGTAGGTGGTGTAGATGTACTCGGTGTCGAACGGCGGGTCCTTGCGCATCAATATGCAGTCGAGACCGCCGAGGGGCTCGACGCTCGGCTCGCCGAGCGTGAACCAGGACGCGGGATCGGCCGCGACGGCGAGCGGGCGCGCGCGGCCGAAGGCCCGGCCGTCGCGCAGCCACAGATCCGACTGCTCGAGGTAGCGCAGCTCGAAGCCGCGCGCCTGAGCGGCGAGGAGCATCGCGAGCGTCGAGTCCTTCGCGTACTGGATGCGCGCGATGGGGTCCATCACGACGCCCAGACGAAAGCGATTATTTGGCATGAGCGGATCTTATGTCAGTCCGGGATCGGCGGAGAGGCCGACCTGGGGCTCGAACTGCGGAAAACGTGACGTGTATGGCATAGCAGGGGGTATACCGATATGTTAAAACCCGCGGGCAACGGCCGCTCGAACGAGCCACCATTGCGGTTTGTGGCTTCAAGCCAGAAGGAGTTCGATTATCGTGACCGGCGCCAATCCGAAGCTCCAGGGCCTCAAGGTACTGGTCATCGACGACAGCAAGACGATTCGCCGCACGGCCGAGACCCTCCTCGCGAAGGAGGGGTGCGAGGTCTACACGGCGATCGACGGGTTCGATGCGCTCGCGAAGATCGCGGACCACCAGCCCGACATCGTGTTCGTGGACATCATGATGCCGCGGCTCGACGGCTATCAGACGTGCTCGCTCATCAAGCACAACAAGGTCTTCCGCTCGATTCCGGTCATCATGCTGTCGTCCAAGGACGGCCTGTTCGATCGTGCACGGGGGCGCATCGTCGGCTCCGAGCACTATCTCACCAAGCCGTTCACCAAGGACGAGCTGCTGAGCGCGATCGAGACCCATATCGGGAGATGATGGCCATGCCACTCATACTCATCGTCGACGATTCCCCGACCGAGGTGCACGTGATGCAGAAGGCGCTCGAGCGCCACGGCTACCGGACGGCGGCGGCGGCTGATGGGGCCGAGGGCATCCGCCTCGCGCGCGAGATGAGCCCGGACCTCATCTTCATGGACGTGGTGATGCCGGGCATGAACGGATATCAGGCGACGCGGACCCTCGTGAACGACCCCAAGACTCGCGCCATCCCCATCATCATGGTGACCTCGAAGGGACAGGAGACCGACAAGATCTGGGGGCTGCGCCAGGGCGCGGTGGACTACATGGTGAAACCCGTCTCCCCGGATCAGCTCGTGGCCAAGGCTCAAGCCACCCTGACGGGCTGAGCGCCGGTCAATGGAGGGGGTGTCGCTCAAATCCCTGCGCGATCGTCCGTTCGAGCTCTTGCAGGAGCTCGAGCGGCGCGGGCGCGCCGTCTCCGCGCAAGTGGGACAGGAGAGCGCCGGGGGCCGCGAATGGGTCGGGGTCGCGCTGCGCATGGCGGGCGAGCTGTTCCTCGCCGCGCGCGAGGAGACGCGTGAGGTGCTGAGCGTGCCGGCGACCCTCACGCGCGTGCCCGGGGCGAAGCCCTGGATCCGCGGGCTCGCGAACGTCCGCGGCCAGCTGCTGCCGGTCATCGACCTGCGGCACTTCATCGGGAGCGGCGTCGCGCCGGCGACTCGCAACACGCGGGTCATCGTCGCGAATCATCGAGAGATACCGGCAGGCTTGCTGGTGGACGAGGTGCTGGGGTTCCGGCGCTTCGCGGAGAGCGAGTTCACCGGGGACGTTCCCCCGACCGTGACGCAGTGCGAGCGGTACCTCGCCGGGGCTTTCCGGCGCGGCGAGGAGCAGTGGCCGGTCTTGAGCCTGCGCTCCATCCTCGAGAGCCCGGCTTTCGCCGAGGCCGCGGCGTGACGGCAGCGAGCTCCACCCCTCGGGACATGAAAAGTGGCAGTGCAATGACCGATCCCAAGCCGACCCCCACCGACCACCGGCTCGATGCGCTGGTCGGCATCTCGGCAGTCCTGGTGCTCGCCGGCGCGGCCGTCTATGTGGCGCGGCTCGGGACGATGCAACAAGCCTGGCTGCCGGCCGCGCTGGCTCTCGCGGCGCTCGTGGCGCTCGGGGGCCTTTGGCTCGGCGTGCGCCAGCTGCGCAGCACGACCGAGCGCCAAAGGCTCGCGGTGGAGGCTCAGCGCATGGAGAGCGACCGCAACCAGCAGGCCATCCTGCGCCTGCTCGA
The DNA here is from genome assembly GCA_030038645.1 of Gammaproteobacteria bacterium. Classification (GTDB taxonomy): domain Bacteria; phylum Pseudomonadota; class Gammaproteobacteria; order Steroidobacterales; family Steroidobacteraceae; genus JASHUC01. Next base: position 4,419 of record JASHSR010000015.1, on the reverse strand, counting down.
TGAGCTCTCGAGCCTCGCGGACGGCGACCTCACCGTCCAGGCGACCGTGACCGAGGACATCACCGGCGCGATCGCGGACTCGATCAATTACGCCGTGGACGCCTTGCGAGGACTGGTCACCACCATCAATCAGTCGGCGATCCAGCTCGACGGCGCCGCGCGCCAGACCCAGGCGCTCGCCCAGCATCTCGCGAAGTCGAGCGGCGCGCAGTCGAAGCAGATCGGAGCCGCGACCGAGACGGCCGGCGCGGTCGCCGCCGCGACCGAGGAGGTCTCGGGCAATGCGGAGCGCGCGGCGGACGTGGCGCGGCACTCGGTCGATGTCGCTCACAAGGGCGGCGATGCGGTGCGCCGCACCATCGACGGGATGAACGCCATCCGCGAGACGATCCAGGAGACCTCCAAGCGCATCAAGCGCCTCGGCGAGAGCTCCCAGGAGATCGGCAACATCGTCGAGCTCATCAACGACATTGCCGAGCAGACCAACATCCTTGCGCTCAACGCCTCGATCCAGGCCTCGATGGCGGGTGAGGCCGGGCGGGGGTTCGCCGTCGTCGCCGACGAGGTGCAGCGCCTCGCCGAGCGCGCGGCGAACGCCACCAAGCAGATCGAAGTGCTGGTGCGCACCATTCAAACCGACACGAACGAGGCCGTGGTGTCGATGGAGCGCAGCACGACGGACGTGGTCGGCGGGGCGCTGCTCGCGGAGAACGCGGGCGCCGCGCTCGAGGAGATCGAGCAGGTCTCCAATCAGATCGCGAGCCTGGTGCAGAACATCTCGGCGAGCTCGCGCCAGCAGTCCTCCGCGGTGCAGAACATCGCGCGCAACATGCAGGTGCTGAAGGAGATCAGCGCGCAGACGGCCGACTCGACGAGCGCCACGTCCGTTGCCATCGCGAAGCTCGCCGAGCTGTCGGCGGGCATGCGCAAGGCGGCCGCCGGCTTTCGCCTGCCCGGCGCGCCGGAGACCGCCACGGCGACCGGCTCGTTCAGGCGCCCGGACGACCCGCGCGGTCCCGTGCGGCCGGGCGATCCGCGGGGCGCCGCGCGCGTGTCGGCGGTCGGCAGTCCATGAGGTCCCTCGCGAGGGGTTGAAGCCGCATGCCCGAAGTCGTCTCTCAAACTCTGGAGTTCGTCGGCCGCGAGCTGAACGTCGCCATGGGCGAGGCGCGCTCCGCGCTCGAGACCTACGTGGAGCAGCCTCAGAATCTCTCGCTGCTCGAGCGCTGCACGCGCGAGCTGCACCAGGTGCAGGGCGTGCTGCGCGTGCTCGAGATCTACGGCGCCGCCCTGCTCGCCGAGGAGATGGAGCAGGTCGCGCGCTACCTCGTCGCGACGGCCGCCGAGCGCAAGAACCAGGCCGAGAGTCTCGATGCGCTGATGCGCGCGATGGTGCAGCTGCCGAGCTATCTCGAGCGCGTGCTCGCCGGCGGCCGCGACCTCGCGCTGGTGCTGCTGCCACTGCTCAACGACTTGCGGGCGGTGCGCGGGAGCGCGCTGCTCTCCGAGGGCACGCTTCTGCTGCTCAATCTCAAGTCGGACCGCCAGGCGCAGCCCGCCACGGCGGCGCCGGGCGAGCCTCAGCTCACGGTCGAGCAGTGGGCCCGGCGCCTGCGCGCGCGCTTCCAGGTGGGACTCGTCGGCTGGATCCGCGGCGAGCGGCTCGACGCGAACCTCGAGATCCTCACCGGCGTCGCGCAGAAGCTCGAGCAGGTCGCGACGCGCCAACCCGTCTTCCAGCTCTGGTGGGTCGTCGGCGCGGTGCTCGAGGCGCTGCGGGACAACGGGCTCGAGGGCGGCGTCTCGGTGAAGCGGCTGCTCGGCCTCGCGGACCGCGAGATCAAGCGGCTCTACGAGCAGGGCGAGGCGCGCTATGCGCAGTCGCCGCCGGTCGAGCTGCTCAACAACCTCCTCTATTACGTCGGCCGCTCCACGGTCGCCGGGCCGAGGGTCACGGCGGTGCGCGCCTCGTTCCGGCTCTCGGAGCTGCTGCCGGTCGATGAATCGGTCGAGCAGGAGCGTGAGAGCCTCTCCGCCCCGAGCGTGAAGCTCATGCAGACCGTCGCCGCCGCCATCCGCGAGGACCTGGCGAAGGTGAAGGACGTGCTCGACATCTTCGTGCGCCGCGGGGCGGGCCAGCTCGAGGACCTCGCGCCTCAAGTACAGCTGCTGCGCAAGATCGGCGACACCCTCGGAGTGCTGGGCCTCGGAGAGCTGCGCGCGAGCGTGCAGGGCGAGACGGAGCGGCTCGAGAAGATCGTCGCCGGCAAGCTGCAGCCCGACGAGGCGACGCTCGTCGAGATCGCCGCGACGCTCATCGGCGTCGAGGACCGCCTCGACGGCCGGCTGGTCGGCATGATCCTGCCGCGCGAGGCGGCGGCCCGCGAGGATCCCGACGCCGACTTCCGCGAAGTGCAGGCCGCGGTCCTGCGCGAGTGCATTTTGAACCTCGCGCGCCTCAAGGAGTCCGTGAGCCAGAACGTCGGCGGCACGCTCGATGCGGCCGGCCTCGACGGTTGGCACGAGCTCCTGCGCGGTCTCAAGGCCGGCCTGCTCATGCTCGGCAAGACACGCGCCGTCGAGCTGGTGGAGGCGATTCACGTGCGGCTCAGGCCGGTGATGCAGCCGGGCGGCGGCGCGCTCTCCACCGACGGGCTCGATCGGCTCGCCGACGCCATCGTGAGCCTCGAGTACTACATGGAGACGCTGCAGGCGGGGCGCAGCGACCCCTGGTACATGCTCGACAACGCCCAGTCCTGCCTGCAGGCGCTCGACGCGCAGCCGGCTCCGGCGGTGCCGACCGTCGCGCCGCTCGAGGCGAGCGCTTTCGCGCAGACCGTGCAGCTGACTCACCCGATTACGTCGCCCGCCGCGGCTGTTCCGAGGCCGCTGCGCCCCGCCGCCGCGGGCGTGACGCCGCCGACGCTCGCGGCACAGCACGCGCCCGCGCCGATCGAGCAGGCCGACCCGGAGCTCATCAAGCTCTTCATCGAGGAGGCTCGCGAGGAGCTCGAGAAGATTGCGCGGCATTTCCCGGTGTGGGAGCAGAACCCGCTCGAGCAAGCCGCTCTCGGCACGGTGCGGCGCTCGTTCCACACGCTCAAGGGGAGCGGGCGGATGGTCGGCGCTCGCGATCTGAGCGAGTTCGCGTGGGCGATCGAGAACCTGCTCAACCGGCTGCTCGACAATACCTTGACGCGCACGCCGGCCATCACCGGGCTGCTGCACGATGCCGTCGCCGTGCTTCCCGAGCTCATCGAGCAGCTCGATACCGGCGCGGCTCCGCGCACCGCCTTGGCGCCGATCATCACGCGCGCGCACTCCTTGGCCGCGGGCCGGGAGGCTGCGCCGCTCCCCGCGGACACCGATGCGGAGCAGATCGCCGGTCCTTCACCGGCTCCGGCCGCGACGTCTACGTCGATGCCGGCGCCGGGCTCGGTTGCGCCCACGGCTCCGCGGCCCGCTCCGATCGCGGCTGCCCCCAAGGCGGACTCCGACGAGGGGCTGCGTGACATCTACACCCGCGAGACTGCCGCGCATATCAGAGTCGTGCGCGCCTATCTCACGCGCGAGGGCGGCAAGCCCGAGCCCCACGAGCTCCCGGAGGAGGTCTACCGCGCCTGCCACACGCTGTCGGGCAGCTCGAAGATGGCCGAGGCGCGGCACGGCGTGCGCCTCGCGCAGCCGCTCGATCACTGGCTGCGCAAGGCGTTCGACAGCGGGCTCGGCCTCACGCACGCCGACATCGCGCTGCTCGGCGATTGCATGACCGCGATGGACTCGGTGGCTTCGCATCTCGATGAGTCCACGGGCTATTTCGCCTCGCACCGGCTGCTGTTCATCCGAATCGCGGATGCCGAGGCGGATCTCGACCGGCGCATCGCCGCGAGCGTCGCGGCGGCGGCCTCGACGGGCGAGCATCGGGTGCGGGCGCCTGCGAGCGCAGCATCGCCTGTCTCGGCGCCGAGCACCGCGCCCACCGCTCCGCTCGGAGCCGGCGAGCCTGCGGCTGACTTCGACCCCGAGGTCGCGAGCATCTTCACCGAGGAGGCGACGGAGCTGATCGAGGCCTCCGAATCCGCTCTCGCCGCCTGGCGCGCCGAGCCTCACAGCGCGGAGCGCTTGGCCGCGTTGAAGCGGCCTCTTCACACGTTGAAGGGTGGCGCCCGCATGGCGGGCATCACCGCGATGGGCGACTTGAGCCACGAGCTCGAGACACTGGTCAATCAGGTGGACAGCGGGACCGTGCCGGCGCACGACGCCACGTTCGAGACGCTGCAGGCGAGCCTCGACGAGCTCGCGAGCATGCGCGACAGCGTCGCGGCGGGCCGGGGCGTCGCGCCGGCGCGCGAGGCCATCGCGCGCATTCGCGCGTTGTCGCAGCCGCCTGAGGCGCAGCCCTCGCAAGCGCCCGAGGCG
>JASHSR010000130.1 GCA_030038645.1 Gammaproteobacteria bacterium | reverse complement strand
CATCGACGAGTCTCTCGACATGGATGACTTGGCTCAATCTCTCCTCTCGCCTTTCGAACCGGACCTAGCAGGGGAGCCGTCGGAATCCCTCAATAGATCGGCCCTTGACGATTCGAGGCGGCGCCGCTTCTGGACGGACGGCGCGCCGAGAGAAGGCGCCGCCGGCGGCATGCGTGACGCCTCTAGTAGCCGCGCTTGGGATCGACCACCGAGTACATCCTCTCGCCCTCGGCGAACCTGCGCATATTCTCCCGGATCACGAGCCAACGCATCTCGATGTCCGCTTTGCTTTGGTTCGCCCGATTGACTGCGGCCCCGCCCCCGGTTCCGGCCCACGGCGCGAGGATGAGATTCGGCGCGCTCCACAGAGGATCGGTCTTGGGCAGGGGCGCGCCGGTCGCCCAATTCAGGGCGGCGCTCCCGATCGTCCCCGCTCTCAGCGCCGCCGCGAGATCCTCCGGAACGGTGATCTCGGCGCGAGTCCAGTCCACGAATATGGCATTCCGCTTCATCCGCTTGAACATCGCCGTGTTGAACAGGCCGCGCGTGGCCGGCGTCAGCGGCGCGCAGACGACTACGACATCAGCTTCGCCTACGAGCTTTGCCGTCTCGTTGGCGAGGCCCACATAGCTCACGAAGGGCGGCCCTTTGCGTGAGGAATTGCGAGTAGCGATCACCCTCATGCCGAGCGCATGAGCGATGCGTGCGATTTCGGTGCCAGCTCCGCCGAGTCCCACGACCAGCATGGTCGAGCCTCGCAACTGCTTCGCGGCACGCCCGTGGATGGCGTAAAAGTCGTGCAGCCGCTGGTTCTCCAGGCCGACGTCGATCGACCTCGCCAAAGCAAAGACGTAGCCCATTGCCATCTCGGCGAGGATGGTATCTTTCACCTTCTGGCCGTCGGTCAGCAGGATGTCGCCGCTCGCGATCCGGGGAACCGCCAGGCACTGGTCGGCGCCGCCCCCGGCCACGTTGATCCATTTGACCTTCGGTGCTTTCGCAATCGTATCCGCTCGACATCCGAGCAGTATGAGCGCATCCGCGTTGGCAAGTTGGGAGGCGGCCTCGGCTTCGTTGCGCACGCCGACCACCGTCACACCGCTCGGCATCGCCTCCTGCAGCCACGCGGTCCGTTGCGGCTTGTCGATCTTGACGATCATCCTCGTCGGCTCGGTCCAGTCCGGCACGAGTTGCCGCGCCGGCCGGACTGACTCTCGCAACTGATACTTCTTCAGCGCCGCCGCCAGATTGGTGCCCGGTGCAGCTTGCTGGGCGCTTCCGGCTGAGCAGGCGCAGGCCGTCGCAACCGCCGCGACAGCGATGCGCGCGATCCTCATCGCCCGGTCCGCTGTGCTCCAACCTGCTTTCACGCCCGGCGAATCCGTCATTGATTCAGCAGCGGGATGCTCTTGGCAGAAGCCGGCGCCGGAATGCTCTTCAAATACGCATAGATGTACTCGAGCTCAGTGTCGGATAGCGCGTTGCTTCGATATGCGGGCATACGGCCTGCCGGTTTGCGGACGTAACTGCGAAAGGTCGCGAAGGGAGGGAGGAACGGCTCTTTCAATCGGACCCCCGCCCCGCCCTGGCCGTCCGTGCCATGACAGGAATAGCAGAAGTACTTGATAAACAGACGCTGTCCGCTCGCCACCTCGCGAGCGGCGGCTGGCGCCGGCGCACCGGCGACTGCGTCCTGCGCTTGTCGCGCCAGCCAGACGAGCGCCGTCACAGCCGCGATCGACGCCACGACCGTCACACGATGCGGACGCGGGATGCGGGCCTGCGAACGCACGGATCCGTCCCTATCGCGGCTGCGTCAGTGTGGCGAGCAGCGCCGGCTCGCCGCGCTTCACCACCGCGATCGCCCGCTTGATCGCAGGGCCCAGATCGCCCGGATTGCTGATCGGCCCTTCGGCATAGACGCCCATGCTTCGAGCCAGCTTCGCGTAATCGATCGGCGGATCGTTGATCGCGGTTCCGATCGATGCGCGCGCGGCGCCACGGCCGCGGCGTGACGCGATGGACTCCATCTGCATCAATTCGGCCATGTACGCGCGATTGTCGTGCATCAAGGTCAGGAGCGGAATCTCATGATGCGCCGCCGTCCACAGAATGCCGGGGCCCATCATGAAATCGCCATCCTGCTGGATGTTGACCGAAAGCCGGCCGTATTTCCTGTTTGCAAGCGCCGCACCCACCGCTGCGGGAGCGCCCCAGCCTATGCCGTATCCACCCGGACCGCCGATATAATGGTACGACTTCTTCATATCCCACAATCGCAGCGGCCAGTACTGGAAGAAAACCGAATCGGCGACGAACGACCAGTCCTCGTCCTTGATCTGGTTCCAGACCTCCATGCATAGGCGGGCGGTGCTGATCGGGCTCGAGTCCCAACCGGCCGCCGCCGCCGCGCGCGCGCCTCGCAGCGCATTCGCGTGGGCTTCCGCGAGCTTCCTGCCACGCTCTTGGAACGCTCGGCGCCGATGGGCGGTCACGTGACGCTTGACCGCCTCCAGAAGCGCCGGCAGCGTCGCCTGGGCGTCGGCCGCAATCTCGATGTCAGCCTCGTCGAACTGCTGATACGCGCCGTAGACGCTCTTGCTGAAGAGCGCGTTGGCGCTGATGGCGACGCGCTTTGCGTCCGGACGCCCCGACCGCGCATTGGCGAAATCGAGCACTTCCATGCCGACGATCAGGTCGGCATCGGTGACGGCGGCAGGGTTGCCACTCTGCTCGAGCGGGTGACGCGTCGGGAAATTCATCCGCTGCTTGCGGTCGACCACCGCGCACTGGAGGGTCTCTGCGAGCTCCACGAGAAGCGGGATCGCCTCGGGCGTGCGTGCCAGCCGCTCGACCACGATCACCGGGGATTCGGCGGCAACGAGCATCTTCGCGAGCTCGGCCACCGTTGCGGAATCCCCGGCCGGCGGCTCGGTCGTGCCGAGCTTCGGCACACGCGGTCCCCCTGCGGGGGGAAGCGCCTGCTCCTGAAGGCCGAGGTCGGCCACCAGCGCAACCGGCATCATCGGGGGAGTGGTCGCGATCCGATAGGCGCGGACGGCCGACTCGGCGAAATGCTCGAGAGAGACGGGGCAATCGTCCCACTTTACGAACTCGCGCACGATGGCGGCCACGTCCTGGCCGCTGTGCGCCCAGCTGACCACGCCGTGCTTTTTGGCGGCGTCGAGCTCGTTGCCGAGGACGACGAACATCGGCTCCCGGTCACAGAACGCGTTATAGATGCCCATCGTCGCATGCTGCGTGCCGACGCTCGCGTGGCAAGCGATGAGCGCCGGACGGCCTTCGATCTTCGCGTAGCCGTGGGCCATCCCGGCGGACAGATCCTCGTTGGTCGCGGTAATGAATTCCGGCGACGAATTGCCCCCATAGTTGATGATCGATTCCTGCAGAGGGAGGAATGTATTCGCCGGAACCGCGAAGATGTACTCGAATCCGAGGGACTTCAGCACATCGACCATGAAATCCGACCCGGGACGCGCGATTATCGCCGCTTCGGCGACAGGCGGCATCTCGACGGTCGGACCAGAGGGCGGAACGGCTGGCGCCGGCGGGTCGCCGACGGCGCTCTGCGCGGCAGCTGCAGCCGACGCCGACGCGGCAACCGTAGCCGCCGCGCTGGCCGTCGCCACCTTCAGAAAGCCTCGCCGGCTGACGGTCTCGTCCGCGCCTTTGGGTTTATCGCTCATCCCCTTCGTCGTCTTCTGCTGTCGCCTCGATCATCCGGTCGCGCAGCGCGGAAGGGCCGCTCACCAGCCGGAGTGGCTTCCGAACGGCAGGTTCGTGACGTGGAAGGCCTGCAGCCGCGAGAGTTTGCCGCCGATGACCTTGAACACCACTCCGAGAAGCACTTCGCGTGGCCTTCGCTGTCCCGGACCCCTCAGCACGGTCTTGCCGTCGATCTCGACGGTCTTGAGCGTTCCGGGGCAGTCCATGACCGCGATCACGAAGGCTTGACCCCGCTCCACGTCCGTGACGAAGAAGCGTCGATCGTGAAGCGACGTCATGTAGGCAAAGATCGGGGAGTTCAGGTCGCAACCCAGAGGCCAGCCGGGCTGGGCGGTGGTCGACGTACGGCTCGTCGTCCGGCCGTCCTCCGTACGGCTGCAATCTGAGGTCATCGGAAAAGACCTCGGTGGGTGATCTTGCAGCCCATCCAGGTAGTCGTTGGCGATGGCCTCCAGCGTCTGCTTCGACGATCGCTCGCTCTTCGGAAGAATCGAGTCGATCAAAGGCTGACTGGCCTTGAGAGTGGCGACTCTCTCCTCGAGGCCGCTGTCGAAGCGTACCACGATCGTTTCGATCTCGCTGATCTGCCGGTGCACGATCCGCAGGCGCAGCAGGAGAAGCGTCGGCAAGTCGCTCTCCTCCAGGGCTCCGTAGAAGACTACCTCCCCTCTCGCCGGATCGGCAAGGTATTGACGGTACTGAATGTCGCTCGCCTGGTGCCAGAGCCCCTCGCCGAGCCTCAGCCGCTGTCCATTCTCCGTAAACTTGTACGTTTTCGCCAGCGGAAGTCCCGAGGGGTCGTGCCTGACGAGCGCATCGAGGTAGCGGTTGGCAAAACCAATCAAGCACGCCCGGTTACAACCTGAAGTCGCCTCAGGCGGGCTCGCCTCGGCAGCGGAAGAAGCGGCCCCGCACACCGCCACCCCGCAAACGACCATGAGAAGGGCTGAGAGGGCCTGGATGCCGCGACCGCGCGCGGACCCGCCGCGGACGGCTTCACGGCGAGCTGCCGGCTCTCGCCCCTGCAACGACGCCGCGGCTTCGGCCGCGCCTCGCGCTCCAGCCTCGCGCAATTCCGTCTTCATCTTGCATCTCCCCCTATGAGTTTCGCGCCATCCCACGTACATCTCGGCCGTCGGCCCGGAGATCCCTAGAACGCCAGACGGACACCTCCGAAGAAGTAGCGGCCCATCGTGTCGTAGAGCTCGGCATTGGTGTCGAATCCGGTGAGCGCCGTACCCGGGATGATCGGCGGCGCCTTGTTGAGAACATTCGTGATGGTGAAGTAGAGCTCCGGCGCGCCCGGCAAGGACCTGAGCGTATAGCGGATTCCGGCATTGATGGTGAAGTTGCTCGGCAAATTTTGATCTGCCGGAGCGAGCTCGCCGACGACGTAGGTGGTGTTGTACTCGCCGCTGCTGATGAAGCGGCCGCTGAGATCGAAGCCCCACGGCCCACGGTCGTAGCTCGTGGTCAGCGTGAGCAGCCAATCGGGACTGCCGTACGCCAGATCGCTGGCGTACTCGCTCTCGATATTGCCGGTTGGGGACACCGAGGTGGTCGACTGCTCGATCAGTCGTGTGCCGATCAACCGCGTGCTGAGCTTCCCCCCAGCCAGGTCGGAGTCGTAGCGGACATCGAGGTCAACGCCTTCCGTCAGGGCGTCATTCAGATTCAGCGCCGGAATCTCTATGAGGGTAAGCTGGCCCGTTGAGCCGCGAAAGATGTATTGGCACAATAACTGATCGCCCGCGTAGCAGTAATTCAATTCCTGCTGCGCGGTATACGAGGAGATCAAGTCCTTGATCTCGATGTCGTAATAATCCAACGACAACGCCAGTCCGCCGAGCCACGAGGGTTGATAGGTTGTGCCCACTGTGAAGGTGTTGGCCCGTTCCGGTACCAGCTTCGGATTGCCTAGCGTCGCATCCTTGATGTCGACCGCAGTGCCGCTCTGGAACGGATCGGTCACCGTCACGGGCCCCGTGTTGAGCCCGGCGTACAAGTTCGCAATGTTCGGCGCACGGATGTCATGTGACTCGGTCACTCGGAAGAGCCAGTCCTCGATCGGCCGCCAGGTCATGCCGAGCTTCCAGGTCTCGACGAGGCCGCTCTGGGAGTAATCGGTGACCCGGCCGGCGGCGTTCAGATCCACTTCCTTAGCAAAGGGAAGGTCCCTTGCCAGCGGCGCCAGGAACTCCATAAAACCCTCTGTGACGTGGTACGAGCCGCTATATGGCTGCGCATTTGTGGTCAGCCAGCCCCCGTGCGCGTCGGCTACCGCGGCCGGGACGCCGACGTCGTCCGTGAAGTTGACGGGGTACTCCTGCGAGAGCGGATCGGAGGTCTGGACTCCGGACAGGTTCCGCCACTCAGCACCGATAGAAAACGAGACCGGCCCCGCCCATGACGAGAAGGGCACTCCGTTGACGCTCGCGGTAGCGTCATCCTGGGTCATCACATTGTCGTCTTGAAGTAGGGCGCCAGCGCCGTGAATATAGGCGAGCGCCTCGGGCGAGGCCGCGCCCGGACCGAAGAGGTCGATCGGAACGCAGCTGCCATATTGCGCCGGATCGACGAGGGCGCTCTCGCAAACGACCGTGCCGTTGGGCGCCGTCACCGCGTCGGCCGCGCGATACAGATTCGGTAAATCTATGTTACCGGGCATCGTCATTTCCCACTGCATGCGGCCGTGCTCAAAATGCAGCTGCCAGCTCCAGCCATGGCCGAACGCGCCCTTCAGGCCGGCGAGCGCGTCGTAGAGCTCTTCGTTACTGTCGGCCTCGACATTGCCCCAGGACTCGGGCACGAGCCCAAGCTGGAAGCTCGAGACGCCGAGGGCCGTCATCTGCGCCTGGATCGACGCCGGAATGTACGGGTTGCCGCTGTAGATGGTCACGGGGCGAGTCGCATCGAGGAAGGGCGGCGTCTGGGAATATTCGGACGCGCTGCGACTCGCTGTCAGTTGAGCCCATGCGTGGACGTTGTCCGAAACGTCATATTCGATGTGGCTGAAGCCCGTCTTGGTATCTAGCGGAATGACCAAGTCCACATCGTCGTCGTCATATGCCGGATCGCCGGTACCGCCCACCTGGAAATTGCTGGTGCGCAGCGACCCGTACGTGAAAGGTTCCGGAACGCCGCCCGGACCAAAGCTGATACCCTGCGTTGGGGTGGTTAGCGGACCGCTGGTGATCGCGCCACCATAGGAGGCATAGGGCTCCGTGACATTGCAGGCAAACTGCGTCAACGGATTGGTGGGCGACTCAGTGGCCGTGGTAACCCCAGGAGTATTAACGACCGCGCAGTGCTGGTCTGCCCAGGGGCGGTTGGCGGCATCGGCCGCCTGAGAATGCAGCCAGTTGAATGATGCGATCACATGCACGCGATCGTCGTCGAACGGGGCGCCCCATGCCAGCGACAGCTTGTCAGAGCCTCCATCACCAACTCCCGAGCGGCCCGTGCCCACGTCGACCTTGAAGCCCGTAAAATGAGTATTGAGGATGAAGTTGACGACGCCGGCCACCGCGTCGGAGCCATAAGCCGCCGAAGCGCCTCCGGTCACTACGTCGACACGGGAGATCAGCGCCTCGGGCATCATGCTCACGTCAGTGTAGTTTTGGATGTTACTCGGCACGATGCGGTTGCCATCGAGCAGCACCAAGGTCTCGACTGCTCCGAGGTTCCGCAAGTTCAGGTAGCTCCCCTCCCCAAACGTGGTGGATCCCCCTTTCGATTGCGGCGTGGTTGAGTCGGATAGCGACGGAAGGGCTGCCAGCCCTTGGACAATGGTCTCCGGCTGGGTGGAAAGCAACTCGGTCACGGGGACAGAGGTCACGGGCGTCGGCGTGGACATCCCCGGGAGAACGGTTATCCGCGAGCCAGTGACCGTCACCTGCTCGAGCTGCGGCGATTGCGCCGCGGTCGGCGGCGGTGCGGGCACATTGGACGGTGCCGGCGCAGGCGCTTGCTCCTGCGCAAGCAGCACCGGGTCGCCAGCTTGACTCTGCCGGATCTGACGCGATGATGCATCGGAGCGGACGCGCCTGATCGTCGCCGCGGAATCGGAGCTATAGACGGCCTCGAGACCGGTATTGCGCAGAAGCTGCAGGAGCGCTGCGTGCTTCTCGAAGTCCCCGATGACCTGGTTTCCTCTCGCGCCCTCGACCGCATCGTACTGATAGAGCAGCTGCATGTGAGCCTGCGCGGCGAATGCCTTCAGAGCGATAGGCAGCGGTTGCGCAGGGATATTGAACCGAGCCGAGTCCGCGAGGGCCAGGACGGGAGCGGCAAGCGCAACGCCTGCGGCGCAGAGGAACGCCCTCCACATCATCATCAGTGATCTGCAGCGTATCGCATTGGTCGATCGGCCGTAGGTCGACTTCATGTGCGCCCCCGTCGAGTGTTGCCTAGCCTCTCTGTGAGAGGCTACGGACTACGACTCCCGGGAAGCGGAAAACCCCCAATTCACTTTTCGCGATTCTGAGCTCGCGAAGCGGTCCGACCGCTCTTCAATCGGGCTGCTTGCCCCGCGGCGGCTCGATGTACACTCGCCCGGCTTGACGGCGCACTGTCAAGCCGAATCCTTGTCGCAGCATCTTGAGTAGAGCTTCTGCGCCTTGGGGACTCGCTTGAAAGGTGCCGCCCACCGGCATACGGCGCAGCTTGTCGTCGTCCACGATGAGCCGCAGCGGCGTGTATCTGCCGAGCTCGTCCACCACGTCGCCCAAGGGTTGGTTCTCGAAGTACAGGGTGCCGTCCCGCCACGCTATCGATCGTGCAAGCGTTGCGGGCGAGAGCCGTCGCATCTCCGTCGCCGCGCCGCTCAGGTCGGCCTGCTCGCCCGCGGTGAGCACCCATACCGCCGCCTTGCCGAGCACATCGTCCGACGGAACCCCGTCAATCAGAGAACGGACCGCGCCTACCTTGACCGTGCCCTCGCTCACGGTCACCCGGACATCGGCAGGCCGCAAGAAGACGTCGAACGCCGTTCCGACCGCCCTCACCCAGGAGCCGCCTCCAACCACCCAGAAGGGTCGATGAACATCGTGCGCGACCTTGAAGAAGGCCTCGCCGCGGTCGAGGCGGATCACGCGCTTGCGCTCCGAGTAGTCCACGCGCGCGAGGCTGTCGCTGTTGAGCTCCAGCGTGGAGCCATCCGGCAGAGAGATCGTGGCCTGCTCGCCGCTCGCCGTTCTGAAGGTCGCATCCATCGCAGACCGCTCGAAATGCAGCCAGCCGATCGTCATCGCCGCAATCGCGGCCGCCGCGGCCACCCCTATTGCCCGTCGCCGCCGCCGCGAAGGCGCCACAGCCGCCTCGCTCATGGACTGGGCGAAGGTAACGGCCTGAACGACGGGGCGAGTGGCCGTGAACTGATTCCAAGTGGCGGAGAGCGCCTCGTACGCGCGCGCATGCATCGGGTGCGCCGCGCGCCACGCTTCGAATCTCGCGCGGTCCTCGGCCGAGACATCGTCCGCGTTCAGGCGCGCGATCCACTCGCTCGCCATGCGCTCGGCTTCGCTTGCGTCCGGCATTCGGTGCACGTCAGCCATGACCCGGATCTTGATTCACTTGTAACGCTGCCGGAGATACCGGTGCGTCTCGCGCAGAGCGCGCGCGATGTGATTTTCTACGGTTTTCGGAGAGATGCCCAATCGCTGCGCGATCTCCTTGTACGAGCACGCGTGAAACACCTTCAAAGCGAACGCGGCCCGGCATTGGGGCGTCAGCCGTTCGACGGCGTCCTTCAGTAGGCGGGTCCGCTCATCCGCGAGCGCCTGTCCTTCAGGCGATGCACTCCAGGATACGACTCCGGGAGCGTCAAAATCCCCCAATGAGTCTGTCTTGGCGACTCGATTATGTCTGCGGGAGTCGGCTGCAAGATTCCGAGCGGTGGAAAACAGGAACGCGCGCGGGATCTTCACATCGCCCGCGTGCTCGTAGGTTCGTAAGAAAGCCTCCTGGACGACATCCTCCGCCGCCTCCCGCGAGCCGACGAGGCGCCGGACATATCGACGCAACGCCCAGTGGCTCTCGGAGAAGAGCCGACCAAACAGGTCATCGTGCGCGTTGGACATCGGGCCTTCGCTGTCTCGGAGGCGCTCTACAGTACGCGCCCAAGCGGCGGAACAGCAATTTTGCAAGTCCGATTGGGGGTTTTCCTCATGTGGAACGTCGAAGGCCGCCGCTCGGCCTCGCGCCGACCGCGAAGCTGTCCTCCGAGGGGGCCTCCACATCGAGCTCAACCTGTCCGCCGCGATGTCCACTGTCCGGCGGCGGACGCGTCGATACGCTGTGTAACTTGGCATCCGCTTTTTAATATTTAATATTATTAAATACTTAAGATAATTTATCAATGCAATATCGAGGTACGCACTCGTGGTACGTCCGTTGCAACCAATGCGAGCAGACATCGGCCGCTGCAGAGATCCCCATGCTCAAGATGCAGAACGTCAGCAAGGTTTACCGGACCGATCTCATCGAGACGCATGCGCTGCGTAATATCTCGCTCGATGTCGGCGCCGGAGAGCTCGTGGCGCTCAGCGGACCGTCCGGGTCCGGTAAGACTACCTTCCTCAACATCGCGGGACTCCTCGAGGAGTTCGAGTCCGGCACGTACGAGCTCGACGGCCTCGATGCGACGCGGCTCTCGGACGACCGGCGCTCCGAGCTGCGCAACGAGAAGATCGGCTTCATCTTCCAGAGCTTCAACCTCATCCCGGACCTCGATGTCTTCGACAACGTCGATGTGCCGCTGCGCTACCGGCGCCTGAAGGCAGCCGATCGCCGCGAGCGGATCATGAGCGCCCTGGAGCTGGTCGGGCTCGCCTCGCGCGTGAAGCACATGCCCTCGCAGCTCTCGGGCGGCCAGCAACAGCGCGTGGCGATCGCGCGCGCGATTGCCGGAAATCCCGCCCTGCTGCTCGCGGATGAGCCGACGGGAAACCTCGACTCCCTGATGGCGCGACAAGTTATGGACCTGCTCGAGCAGATCAACGAGCGGGGCACGACCATCGTCCTCGTCACCCACGATCCGGAGCTCGCGCGCAGAGCCCAGCGAACCATTCACATCGTCGACGGGCAGATCACGGATCTGAGAGCGTACGAGCCTCCAGCGCGCGTCGGACCTGCATCGCGCGAGGCGACGCTCTGAAGGACGGGAGGCGCCATGTCCCTGCTCGGCTACTACCTGCGGCTCGCCGTCAAGACTCTCGCCCGCAACCCGGGACTCACGGCCCTCATGGTGGGGGCGATCGCGCTCGGCATCGCCATTGCAGTCACGACGCTCACCGAGATCCACTTCCTGAGCGGCGATCCCATCTGGTGGAAAGCGAACCGCCTCTACGCCGTGACGATGGACGACTATCCTCTCTCGCTCCCGCCCGTCAGCGCAGCCCTTCACCTCGAACTCGGTCCACCCGACCTCACGTACATGGACGCCACTCGCCTCAGCGCTTCGGGAATTCCTGAGCGCTCGGTCATCATGTTTCAGACGAGCGGCGTGCTCACGGGCGGCGCTCCGCGGACGCGGTCCGTTCGGGCGCTCGGCCGAGTGACGACGGCCGATTTCTTCGAGATGTTCGACGTACCGTTTCTCTATGGCAGCGGCTGGTCGGCGAGCGCGGACCGCGCTCCCGAACCGGTCGTCGTCCTGAGCCGGCTGGAGAACGAGAAGCTCTTCAGGGGTGAGAACAGCGTCGGCCGCACGGTGCGCTGGAACGACCATTCGTTCCGCGTCATCGGCGTGCTCGATCACTGGCTGCCGCAGCCGAAATTCTACGATATCGAGAGCGGTCAGAGCGCGCCGCCCGAGGAAGTCTTCATCCCGTGGGGCTGGGGCCAGGCGCTGGCGCTCCCTCCCACGGGTTTCTCCTGCTTCAACCCGAAGCTGCTCCAGGTGTATACGGCGGGCTCAGAGTGTATCTTCGTTCAGATGTGGGCGGAGCTGCCGAGCGCCCAGGCCCGCGAGCACATGCAGCGCTTCCTGGACAATTACTGGTCGGACCAGCACCGCGCGGGACGCTTCCCGCGACCTCGGAACAACCGCCTGACGAGCGTCGGAGCGTGGCTCAGCAGCCGCAACTTTCTCGCGGACGGCGAACGCCTGGCCACCACGGTTGCATTCGCCTTTCTCGCCGTGTGCCTCGTCAACGTCGTCGGGCTCGTGCTCGCCAAGTTCCTGAGCGGCGCCGCCTCGAGCGGCGTGCGGCGCGCCCTCGGCGCGAGCCGGCGTCAGATCGTGCTGCAGCACCTCGTCCAGGCGGGCGTGCTCGCGCTCATCGGCGCGGTCGTGGGCCTCGTGCTCGCGGAGCTCGCGCTCTGGGCCATGGCCGTATGGATCGCGACGATCAACGCACAGAGCGTACTGGGCGTGCCTTACGAGGCGCGTTCGCACTCGAGCCTCGTGAGTTTCGCCTGGGCCGCCGTCCTCGCCATCGCCGTGGCGCTCGCCACAGGCCTGTATCCGGCCTGGCGGATCGGCCGACTGCCTCCGGGCCGGTACCTGAAGAGTCAGTGACGGAAGGAACGGACGCATGCGCCTCGACATCCGGCCAACGCTCTTTGCGCTCTTGCGCAACCGCACGGGCGCCCTATTGGTCGCCGTGCAGATCGCGTTCACCCTCGCGATCGTCGTCAACGCCGTCTACATCACCAAGCAGCGGCTCGACCTGATCGATCGGCCGACCGGGCTCGACGACCAGAACATCTTCGTCGTCTCGAGCACGGGATTCACGAGCCGCTTCCACTTCCTCCCCGCGATCGAGGAGGATCTCGCCTACCTGCGCAGCCTCTCCGGCGTGGTCGCGGCGACGACGACCGAGGCCGTCCCCTTGAGCGGGTTCGGAGTTCGCGTGCCGTTCTCCGCGAGGCCGGGCGACACGGGCGTGCCGTTCGCCCCGACGTACTTCACGATCGATGAGCAGGGCCTGCAGGCGCTCGGCGTGACGCTCGTCGCGGGCCGAAACTTCCGTGCGGACGAGGTGGACACCCAGCACAAGGCCGGGGCGGCGGGCCCAGGCGTCATCATCACACGCTCGTTCGCGCGCAAGGCTTTCCCCCACGGGAGCGCGGTCGGCAGGACCCTCTACATTGCGGGCACGACGACTCCGTTCCCCGTCCTCGGCGTGGTCGATCGGATGCTCGGCGCGTATCTCGACGACGTAGACGGGGGCGACGTGGTTCTTCAGGCGTCGCGGCCTTTCATAGTGAACGGGGGTACGGCGTATTACTACCTCGTCCGCACTCGGCCCGGGGAGCGGGACCGGATCATGCGCACCGCGGAGGATCACCTCTCCGCGTCGAATCGCGATCGCGTGATCGACTGGGTCCGCCCGCTCACGGAATTCAAGCGCGGGGCTTACGCCAACGATACCCTGATCGCGGGATTTCTCGCCGCCGTCACGGTGCTCCTGATCGCGATCGCCGCGCTCGGCATCTTCGGGCTCGCGACGTTCAACGTCACGACGCGCACCAAGCAGATCGGCACACGGCGGGCGATCGGCGCGAAGCGGCGCGATATCGTCGCGTACTTCATGCTCGAAAATGCAATGATCACGGCCGCGGGCGTCCTCACTGGCTGCGCGCTGGCGCTCGCAGTGGGCTACTGGCTCGCGATCAAGGAGGCGTTTCCTCTGCTCGATCTCTACTATCTCGTAGGCGGGGTCGTGGGACTCTATGCCCTTGGGCAGCTCGCCGCGTGGTATCCGGCGCGCATGGCCGCAAGAGTTCCGCCAGCCGTCGCGACGCGGACCATCTGATGCCGGCGCCGAGGCCCGGGGCGGGACGTTCCTCTCGCGGCTGCCTCCCCCCGTGGCGGCTGCTAGCATCGGCTCATGAGCCCCACTGACCCCGGCGCCCCGCCCGAGAGCGTCGCCGGCCGCACGGACCGGCCGAGCCTCGCGGACCACACGGACCGGCCGAGTCTCGCCGGCCGCACCGTCCTCGTGATCGACGACAGCGAGGCCGTGCGCACCGCATTCGATGTGCTGCTCGCGCTGCAAGGCGCTCGGGTCCTCGGCGCTCCGAGCCCGGCGGACGGCGTCACCGCCTTGGAGCGGGAGTCCGTCGACCTCGTCATCCAGGACATGAACTTCCGCCGCGAGGCGACGAGCGGCGAGGAAGGCGTCGCCCTGTTCCACGAGATCCGCCGGCGCTTCCCGGACGTTCCGATCATCCTGCTCACCGCGTGGACCTCTCTCGAGACAGCCGTCGAGCTGGTGAAGGCCGGCGCCGCCGATTACGTCGCGAAGCCGTGGGACGATGCGCGGCTCCTCACCACGGCGCGCAATTTGATGGATCTCCGCGCCGCGCGCGCCGAGGCGGCGGAGATTCGCGCGCAGCGTCACGGGGCCCGCCAAGCGCTCGCCGCGCGGTTCGACCTCTGCGGCATCGTCTACGAGAGTGAGGCGATGCACACGCTGGTCGCGACGGCGACACAGGTCGCGCACGCCGATGTGCCCATCCTCATCACCGGCCCGAATGGCGCGGGCAAGGAGATCCTGGCCGACATCGTGCACGCGAACTCCGCCGTCCGTGACAAGCCGTACCTCAAAGTGAACCTCGGCGCATTACCCAACGAGCTGATCGAGGCGGAGCTTTTCGGCACGGAAGCCGGCGCGTTCACCGGCGCGCGCGCGCGCGCAGGGCGGTTCGAGGCGGCCGACGGCGGCACGCTCTTCCTCGATGAGCTCGGCAACCTCTCCGGAGAGGGCCAAGCCAAGCTGCTGCGCATCCTCCAGAGCGGCGAGTTCCAGCGCCTGGGATCGAACGCCATGCGCCGCACGCGAGTGCGCGTGATCGCCGCGACGAACACGGATCTGCGGCAGGCCATGCGGGAAGGCCGGTTTCGCGAGGACCTTTTTTACCGCCTCAATGTGATCGAGCTCGAGGTTTCGGACCTGGCCGATCGGCGCGAGGATATCCTGCCTCTCGCACGGCACTTTCTGCAGCCGGGCTTCGAGCTGTCGGCGGAAGCCGAGCGCGCCCTCGCGCGCTACGCGTGGCCGGGCAACGTGCGGGAGCTGCAGAACGCGATTCGTCGCGCGTGCCTGCTCTCGCCGCAGCGGCTCATCCGAAGCGCCGCGCTGAATCTTCCGGCCGGCGAGTGGGACGACTTCGCAGAGCCGAGGCTCGACCGCGCCACCGTCCAACAAGCGCTGGATCGCGCCGACGGCGTCGTCGCGCAGGCCGCGCGTGATCTCGGCCTGTCGCGCCAGGCACTCTATCGTCGCATGGCAAAGCTCGGCCTCAAGGTGGAGGGGGGGCGGCCTCCGTCTCGCGCTTGACGATGTGGCGCGGGTCCCTCGCGTGGCGGGCCGCGGCAGCGCTCGTCTCGATTGCCGTGGTAGCGGCCATCGCCGCATCGGCCGCCGCCGCCTGGCTCCGCGCCCCGCTCGCCGGCGCGCTTGCGGGCGCACTGGTCACCATTCCGCTCGCGCTATGGCTCGCGCGACGACTCACGCGGCCCTGGTCTCGCGTCGTGAACGCCGTTCGCGACGGCATCGTGAGCCTCAGGGACCGAGACCTGAGCATCAGCGTGGGCCCTCCCCCCAAGGACGAGCTCGGCGAGCTCGTCGTGGCATACAACTCGCTCGGCGACCTGCTGCGCCGCGAGCGGCTCGACCTGTACCAGCGCGAGCTGCTGCTCGATACGGTGATCCAGACGACGCCGCTCGCGATGGTGCTGACCAACGCCGCAGGCAGAGTGGTCTACGGCAACGTCGCCGCGCGCCAGCTCCTCCGCGAGGGACGCAAGCTCGAGGGCTTCCATTTCCGGGAGCTGCTCGAGCGGTCCCCGGCCGCGCTGCGCCAGGCGATCGCGGGCGGCGGCGACACTCTGTTCACGATGGAGATCGCCGGAGAGCCGCAGGTCTACCACCTCTCGCAGCGCGAGTTCCTCCTCAACACCCAGACCCACCGGCTCGCGCTGCTCAAGCAGCTGACGCGCGAGCTCGCTCAGCAGGAGGTGGCGGTCTGGAAGCGCGTGACGAGAGTCATCGCGCACGAGCTCAACAACTCTCTCGCGCCCATCTCCTCGCTCGCGCACTCGGGTCAGATGCTCGCCGGCGAGCCCGACACGGCGCGTCTCGCGCGCGTGTTCACGACGATCGCCGAGCGCGCCTCTCACCTCACCTCCTTCATCGAGGGCTACGCGCGCTTTGCGAAGCTGCCTCGGCCGCGCCCGGCTCCCATCGCCTGGAAGGCTCTGCTCGGCCGCATCGAGGGCACGGTCCCGTTCCACCTCGAAGGTCCGCTGCCGGAGCGGCCCGTGACCGTCGATGCGAGTCAGATGGAGCAGGTGCTGATCAACCTCCTCAAGAACGCCGTCGAGTCCGGCTCGGCGCCGGAGGAGATCCGCCTGAGCGTCCGCGAGCAGATGGAATGCTTCATCATCGAGTTCGCCGACCGGGGCTGCGGATTCGCGGACGAGGTGCTGCGGGACGCCCTCCTCCCCTTCTTCTCCACCAAGCCGACCGGCACGGGACTCGGGCTCACCCTCTGCCGCGAGATCGTCGAAGCCCACGGCGGCCGGCTGAGCCTCGCCAAGCGCGCGGGAGGCGGCGCGCTCGTCACCCTATCGCTGCCGCTGGATCCGGCGCCCGGATGACCCGACGGTCGGAGCTTTCCGCGCGTCCTGGTAATCTGAGCGGAGTCTCCTCATGCCTCTCGGCGAAAGGACACCGGCCATGAAAATCGGCGCCGTCTATCCGCAGATCGAGCTTCGCGGCGACCCGGAGGCCGTTCGGCGCATCGGGACGACCGTGGAGTCGCTCGGCTTCGACTACCTGCTCACCTACGATCACGTCCTCGGCGCGGTGCATGAGGGCCGTGAGCCCAAACTCACCGGGCCCTACACGGAGAAGCACCCGTTTCACGACCCGCTCGTGATGTTCGCGCACCTTGCCGCGCTCACGCGGCGCATCGAGCTCGTGACCGGCATCCTCATCCTGCCTCAGCGCCAGACCGCTCTCGTCGCGAGACAGGCGGCCGACGTGGACTTACTGTCCGCAGGGCGCTTGCGACTCGGCGTCGGCATCGGGTGGAACTACGTCGAGTACCAGGCGCTCGGGCAGGACTTCAAGACTCGCGGCCGGCGTGAGGAGGAGCAGGTGGAGCTGCTGCGCAGGCTCTGGACCGAGCCGCTCCTCACCTTCCACGGGCAGTTCGACCACATTGAGCGCGCGTGCATCAATCCCCGCCCCACTCGCCGCATTCCGATCTGGTTCGGCGGCTTCTCGGAGGCGGTCTACCGCAGAGCCGCCCGGCTCGGCGACGGGTTCATCTTCACCGGGGCGCCGGAGCGGGCGGTCGACGGCTGGACTCAGGTGGAGCGCGCCCTGAGCGAGGCTGGCCGGGACGTTCGGCAGTTCGGCAAGGAGATGATCGTCGGACGGCTCGACAAGACCCCTCAGGAGGTCGCCGCCCGGATCGAATGGTGCCGTGAATGGGGCTGCACGCACGCCGCCGTCGATACCATGAACAAGGGGTTCGCGACGGCCGATACGCACCTCGAGTTCCTCGCCGAGGTCCGCAGACACGTCGGCCGCTCCTGAGCGGACGGCCGTCCGCGAGCGAGTGGCGCCAGATCGAGCTGCCGCGCGCGAGCCGTTCCGCACGCGCCGGGCTCATCTGCCCTCGATGGACCGTTCGCGGCCGACCCGGCAGCCGTGATAACGTTCCCGCTACGACCGATTCCCATGGGAGACGCGAATGGCGACGATCAAAGTGCTGCAGAACGGCCCCTACTGCGTCACCGGCGACGATGTGACGGCAGTCGATTGGAACGGCGCCACGTACGCCGTGACGAAGAGGCCGTTCTACCTCTGCCGCTGCGGTGGCTCGACGAACAAGCCGTTCTGCGACGGTACCCACAGCAAGACCGGCTTCAAGGCGGCCGAGGCGGCCGTGCCCGGCAGCGCGGACCGGCCCGCAAAATAGCTTCGCGGCGCGTCTCGCCGCGGGTCTCATCGCCGGTCTCGCCGCTGGCCGCCGCTCAGTTTCGCGCCGGCGTCACGGCGAGCACGAGGTGCTTCGGGCGCGGCACGACGCTATAGGAGATACCCCGCTCCGGCGATTCCTGGATGCGAACCCACGCGTAGCCCGCTGCCAGGAAGCGCAAGTCGCAGCTGATGGGCGTGCCGCGCGCGATCGTGCGACCCGTAATGCGCGCCGGCCGGTCCACGTACACCAGCATCAGGCGCTCGCGCGAATCCATGTCCACCCAGTCGGTCGTGCCGATCGGGTCGATGCCGTCCGCCTGCAGCGTCGCGGGCGCGAGGCGCGCAATGCGCGCATCCGCAGGCTCGATCTTGAGGAACGACAGGCTGAAGTGCGTCGGCTCCAGGGAGGCGAGCAGATCCGGCAGGCTGCGATT
>JASHSR010000129.1 GCA_030038645.1 Gammaproteobacteria bacterium | reverse complement strand
CGCCACGATGATGATGGCGGCGGAGGTGAGCAACATGACCTACCCCTTCATCGGGGTGCCCGATGCGTTCCATCCGGTCTCCCATCACCAGGGCGACCCGGTGAAGATCGAGAAGCTGGTGAAGATCCAGACCTACCACTCGGGCAAGCTCGCCACCTTCCTCAAGCGCCTGGCGAGCACCCCCGATGGGGAGGGCTCGCTGCTCGATCATGCGATCGTCGTGTACGGCAGCAACATGAGCAACAGCAACGCTCACAACCAGTACCCGCTGCCGACGGCGATCCTCGGCGGGGGATGCGGGAAGATCAAAGGCGGCCAGCACCTGGTGTATCCCGAGCATACCCCGATCGCCAACGTGTGGCTGACGCTGCTCGACCGCGCCGGGGTGCCGGTGAAGCAGGTCGGCGACAGCGTGGGCGAGATCTCGGAGATCTGAGGATGAGGGGACCGCACGGCTTCAAGTCCGCACCCGGGCCAGCGCACGGCGGGCGCAGCGGGCACGGAGGCCGCGGAGCGGCTCGCGCGGTGCTCTGCATCGCCGCGACGCTGAGCCTTGCCGCAGCGGGCACGGCGTTCGCGCAGGCCCGGCCGGGGCGGCCGAACATTTACGCCGACCCGGCCTCCGCCCCCGCCTCACCTGCGGCCTCCCAGAGCGCGAGCGCCCCGCCGAGTGGGCCGATCGCCCTCGTGCGCGAGGATGCGACGCCTGCGCTGGTCGCGGCGGCGCAGAGCCAGCAGCCGAGCCTCGCGCTCCAGCTGATCGCCCACGGCGCGAACGTCAACGCCGCGGCGCCCGATGGCACCACGGCGCTGATGTGGGCCCTCCATTACGATGAGGTGCCGCTGATCGAGCGCCTGCTCGAGGCCCACGCGAACGTGCGCGTCGCCAACGACTACGGGGCGACGGCGATGTCGCAGGCCGCAACGTTCGGCGATACGGCGGTCATCGAGCAGCTCGTGAGAGCAGGCGCGAGCGTCGAGTCGCCGAACGCGGACGGGCAGACCGCGCTCATGATCCTCGCGCGGACGGACAACGTCGAGGCGGCGCGGTTCCTCATCCGCCATGGCGCGAACGTCAATGCGAGGGAGAGGCTGAGGGGGCAGACGGCGCTCGACTGGGCCGCCGCGCGCAGCGAGGCGGAGATGGTGAAGCTCCTGCTGCGCTATCACGCCAACCCGAACTTGCGCTCGTTCTACGACACCGACCGGCGGCAGGTCACCTCCGAGCCCCGCATCCAGGCGCGCCCGACGGGCGGCTTCACGGCGCTCATCTATGCCGCGCGCGCGGGCTGCATCGCCTGCGTGAAGGCGCTGGTCGAGGGCGGGGCGGACATCGACCTGACCGATCCGGACGGGGAGACGCCGCTCCTCATCGCGACCGAGAACTTCCATTTCGACCTTGCGGTGTACCTGCTCTCCAAAGGCGCGAATCCGAACCGCTGGGACTGGTGGGGCCGCACGCCGCTCTACGCCGCGGTGGACCTCGATACGCTGCCTTATGGAGGCCGGCCGGATCACGTCTCCCTCGACAATACCTCGAGCCTCAAGATGATCGAGCTGCTGCTCGCCGCAGGCGCGAACCCCAACGCACAGCTCAAGCTCTTTCCTCCGTACCGATCGCTCGGCGCGGACCGCGGCGGTGACACGGAGCTCACGACGGGAACCACGCCGCTCTTCCGCGCCGCCCGCGGGGCCGATGTCGCCGCCATCCGTCTGCTCCTCGCGCACGGCGCCATCCCGAGCCTCCCGAACCAGCGGGGAGACACTCCGCTCATGATCGCCGCAGGCCTGACAGAGAGCACCGTCGACACGCGCGGCCGCTACAGGACGCAGGCGCAGGCGCTCGAGGCGGTGAAGCTGCTCGCCGCTGCGAGCGGGACCGACGTGAACCGCACCGATTTGCAGGGCCAGACGGCGCTCTTCGGAGCAGCCGCCTTGGGCTGGAACGACGTGGTGCGATGCCTGGTCGCGCACCATGCCAGCATCACCATCCGGGACAGGCGGGGCATGACGCCCATCGATGCGGCCATGGGACGGGCTACCTTCTTTCGCCGGGGAACACCCGATGCGCACCCGGACACCGCGAACCTCTTGAGACAGCTGATGATCGCGAGCAACATCCCGCCCTCGAACCCCGTGCATCAGGCACTCTAGCCCCATGAGCAGCGACTCGAAGATCGCTCCGGCACAGGCCGGGGCGCGGACAGGTGCGGCCCTGGACGCACCGCAGGTCGCTCCCGCGCAGGCGGCGGGAGCCGTCCTCGGCGGGGCGGAGGCGGCGGGAGCGACAGAAGCAGCGGGAGCGGCCGAGGCGGCGAGCGCCGGCAGGCGGCTCGTCTGGGACCTGCCGCTGCGCGCGTTTCACTGGCTGTTCGCGGCGAGCATCCTCGCCTCGTGGGCCACTGCAACGCTCGGCGGCTTCAACTGGATGCAGTGGCACATCCGCCTAGGCTACTGGATGATCGGGCTGCTCTCCTTCCGCGTCCTGTGGGGCTTCGTAGGGCCGCGCCACGCGCGTTTCGCGAGCTTCCTCGCCGGTCCTCGTGCGATGTGGCGCTACGCGAAGGGGCTCACGGGCTCCGCGGAGCCCATCTTCACCGCCGGCCACAACCCGCTCGGCGGCGTGATGGTCATCATCATGCTGCTGCTCGTCGCGTTCCAGGTCTCGACGGGACTCTTTGCGACGGACGATATCGCCTGGACGGGTCCCTACAACCCGACGGTGAGCAGCGCGACCGCGCACTACCTGACGCGGCTACACCATCTGAACTTCAACCTGATTTGGGCGGCGATCGCCCTGCACGTGGGCGCCATCATCTACTACGCGCTCATCAAGAAGCAGAATCTCGTGCCGCCCATGGTCACGGGCTGGAAGCGCGCCGAGGCGGTTTCGGCGGACGAGGCGATCGAGAGCTCGGAGCTCTGGAAGGCGCTGATCGTGATGGTCGTGTGCGTCGGAATCGTCTACGCGGTGCTCGCCGGCGCGCCGCACGTCGCGCCCGACTCGTTGAACTTCGACTGAAGAGCCGGGCGCCCGCCGCAACGGGCGGGCGCCCGAGGCTGTCCGCTCTATTTACTTGTTGCGGAACTCGTCGTGGCAGGAGCCGCAGGCCTTGCCGACCGCGATGGCCGCCTGCTTCGTCATGTCCGCATCGCCCGACTTGGCGGCGGCTTCCAGGTTCACCGCAGCCTCATGAAGGTCGCGGGCCTTCTGCTGAAAGTCGGCCATGCTCGTCCAGATCCCGTCGCGCGCCTTCGTCTGGACGTTGAATTTCCGCGTATCGAATTTGAATACCTCGGGAATCATCGCGGACGTCATCTGAATCCGCTCGGCTGCAAGCTCGGCGGTTGCGGCATCGAAGGGGGCTCCCTTCAGCATGGCGCCCATCGGAGCGAAAGCGTAAGACTGTACGTCGAACACCGCCTTGCGAAGCTTGACGGCCGCCTGGGCCTGCGCCTGCGGATTCGCAGGGCCGTTCTGGGCGATGCCGACCGACGCCGCCGCCAACGAGCAAAACACCGCCAATCCCAACTTGGAAGCACAGTTCATCTTTGCGAGTCCCCTTTACTTGGGCAACGCGCGCAAGTGTAGCAGAGCTGCCCGCGACTGCGAGATACCCGCAATGGCAAAAGGACGCGGAAAATCCCTGAAAAACGGGTGTGCCGGGGCGCGGAAGGCGGCTATAGCGCGCGCGCCGCCCCGTTCGCGTAGGCGACGACGTGCGGGGGCGAGGCGATCTCGCGGTCCCAGTACGGGGTCTCCGGGCCGAA
>JASHSR010000128.1 GCA_030038645.1 Gammaproteobacteria bacterium | reverse complement strand
ATGGCATTCGATAGCAAGTTGTCCAGGATCAAGCGCAGCTTGCCGCGATCGGCGACCAGGGTCACATCCTCGATCTTCACGTCGAGCCGCACGCGCTGGCTGAGCAGGGTCAGCTGCTGGCTCTCGAGCACCTGCTTGATGAGCGGCCGCAGCCGGAACTCGCTGGTCTCGAGCCCGACGCTGTTCGTCTGCCAGGCACTGAAGGAGAGTAGATTCTCGATCATGCGCTGAAGTTTCAAGCTGTTCTCGCGCAGGATGCCGGCCACCTCCCGCTGGCTGCCGTCGAGCTCCCCGACCGCCCCGTCGATGAGCAGCTCCGTGCCCTCGCGGATGTTGGCGAGGGGGGTCTTCAGCTCGTGAGACATGTGTCTCAGGAAGCGGCTGCGCTCCTGCGCGTGGTCGAGCAGCCGCGCGCGCAGCCACTCGAGCTGCCGGCCGAGCCGCTCGAGGTCGGTCGGTCCCGTGACAGCGACGGGATGGGAGTAATTGCCCGCGCCGAGCTCGCTGATCGCCCGGTCGATGTGCGAGAGCGGCCGCCCGATCGCAAGGGTCACGACGAGGATCGCGATGAGGGTCAGGGGCAGCAGGAGCGTCGATTGCCAGAACAGGCGGTGCTGCGCCGCAAGCGTCCTGCGCTGGATGCCGGCGACCTGTGCATCGATCTCGGCCTCGCTCTCCTGGGCGATGCGGTCCGCGAGGGCCCCGAGCTCGGTGAAGCGCGGGGAGAGATCGTCGAGCTTGACGCTTCCCTTGGGGTCGGTCGCCTGTGGCTGGGCGAGGAGCTCCGCGCCGATCGCCTCCTGCAGCTTCCCGAGGCTGTCGAGCGCCTGGCGCGCCGGCCTCGATCTCAGGTGCTCGGCGAGGTTGCGCCGGGTCTCGGTGAGCTGGGCGTTCTGGCCGCGGTAGACATCGAGGAGCTTCGCATCGGCGAGCACCTGGTAGGACTGCGCGACGAGCTTGAGAGTATCGATCTGAGATCTGAGGTCCTGGCTCGATCGCGCGGTGCTCACCCCCTCGACGACGAGCTCGCGGCTGGTGTCGGCGAGGCGGCGCATCTGCAGCGCGGCATTGAGGATCGCGGCGAGCAGCGGCACCGCGATGACCGCGAGGCCGAGAAGCATCAGGCTGCTCAATGACTTGGGGCGTAACCAGCGCATGCGGCGCTCTGTATGGCCTGCGGCCAGCTGTCCTCGGGGCCGCGAAGGGCGGCCCGTGCACGCTCCGGCGCAGGGGCGCCGGAGCGAGGAACTCTACCAGGGATTGCGCAGCAGATGCTCCTCCCACGCGAGCGAGGAGCGGACGATGGCATCGAGATCGTCGAGACGCGGTCGCCATCCGAGCGTCTCACGAATTTGATGCGCGCGCGCCACGAGCACGGTCGGATCGCCCTCGCGGCGCCGCTCCTCGCGGATGTCGAGTCGCCGGCCGGAGACGCGCTCGACGCTCTGAAGGACCTCACGGACGCTGTAACCGTGGCCGTAGCCGCAGTTGAGCACGGCGGATCCGCCGTCGCGCCGCAGGTAATCGAGCGCATCGAGATGGGCCCGCGCGAGGTCCTCGACATGGATGTAGTCGCGAATGCCCGTGCCGTCGGGAGTGGGGTAATCGGTGCCGAAGATGCTGATGTGCGCGCGCTTGCCGACGGCGGCCTCGCAGGCGACCTTGATCAGGAGCGTCGCGTGCGGGGTGGACTGTCCGATGCGTCCGGAGGTATCCGACCCTGCCACGTTGAAGTAGCGCAGCGCGACGTACCGCATGTCGCTCGCCGCGGCGGCATCCCGCAGCATCCATTCGGACATCAGCTTGGAGGTGCCGTAGGGATTGATGGGAGCGGTCGGCGTCGTCTCCTCGGCCTCGCCGCCGCGCGGCGTGCCGTACACTGCGGCCGTGGAGGAGAATACGAAGTGACGCACCCCGCACTCGAGGCAGCACTCGAGGAGGCTGCGCGTGGCGCAGGTGTTGTTACCGTAATACTTGAGCGGCTCGCGCACCGATTCCGGGACGATGGTGTGGGCCGCGAAGTGCAGGACCGTATCGACGCCGTTGTCGCGGATCACCTGCCGCATCGCCTTGGGGTCCCCCACGTCGGCGACGACGAGCGGGGTGTCGAGCACGGCCTGGCGAAAGCCGCGGGAGAGATTGTCGACGACCACCGCCTTCTCGCCGCGGGCGCGCAGCTGCAGCAGGACGTGGCTGCCGATGTAGCCGGCTCCGCCGGTGATGAGAAGGGTGCCGTGGCTCATGAGTCTTGGGGCTCTGCGGATCGAGAGGAGCGATCATAAACAAACGGCGGGGTAGGGATGTGACGCACCCTTCAGCGGCGGATGCACGGCCCTTCGCGGGGCTCTCTCCGGAGGTCGTGCTCGATGCGGCGGCCTCCGCGGGCTTCGAGGCGGACGGGCGGCTGCTCGCCCTCAATAGCTACGAGAACCGGGTGTACCAGGTCGGGGAGCGCTCCCGGGGATTGCTCGTGCTCAAGTTCTACCGCGCAGGACGCTGGAGCGACGAGCAGATCGGCGAGGAGCACGCGCTCACCGCCGAGCTCGCCGCGGCGGAGCTGCCCGTCGCGGCGCCGGTCGCGGTGGACGGACGAACGCTGCTGCGATACCGCGACTTTCGCTTTGCGGTCTTTCCCTGGATGCGGGGCCGGACGCCGGAGCTCGACCGACCCGACGCCCGCGCGATGCTCGGCCGCGCGCTCGGGCGCATGCACCGGATCGGCGCCGTGGCGCCGTTTCGCTTCCGGCCGCGCCTCACCGTCGAGCGGCTGGGCCACGCCGCCCGGGCTGCCGTGGTCGCGAGCGGCCTGCTGCCCGAGGGTCTCGTCGAGCGCTACGCCGAGGCCTCGAGCCTGCTGCTCACGCGGATCGAGGCCCTGATGCAGAGCGTCGGCGCCGTCTCGGAGGTACGGATTCACGGCGACTGCCATCTCGGGAATCTGCTCTGGAGCGAGCAGGGGCCGGTGTTCGTGGACCTCGACGATTGCATGACGGGGCCGAGGGTCCAGGATCTCTGGATGCTGCTCTCCGGGCCACCCTACGAGCAGCAGCGCCAGTGGGAGGAGCTCCTGAGCGGCTACGAGCAGTTCTCGGACTTCGATTTCCGGGAGGTGAGGCTCATCGAGCCGCTGAGGGGCCTGAGAATGCTGCACCACGCCGGCTGGGTCGCCCAGCGCTGGCACGATCCGGCCTTCCCGCGGGCCTTTCCCTGGTTCGGCGAGACTCGCAATTGGGAGAGCTACATCACGGACCTGCTCGAACAGTCGATTACGATTGAGAGCCAGCCGCTGCTCAATTGAATGCCGTGCGCTAGGTAACGGGCCGCGTGGCGGCCCCCAAGGAAAATCGGCGCCCATGAAAGTCTCCGCCCTCTTGCGCCTCCTGGCCGTCGCGTGCACGGCCGCGGGCTGCGCCGCCTGCGGCTCCTCGCTCGAGCACAGCCTCTGGCACCCCGGACGGCTGCTCCCGCATCACGCCCCCGCCCCGGCCGCTGCAGTGCAGCAAGCATCGCGGCCCTCGCCCGACCGGGACATGGTCTCCGCCGTGAGCAACAGTAAGGGGATAGGCGATGTGCCGGTCGAGGTGAAATTCGCGCTCCGCGAGCGTCCCGAGGTCGGCAAGCCCGCCGAGCTCGACCTCGAAATGATCCCATCGGCGCCGCTCGACCGGCTGATCGCGGTCTTCCACGCCCAGGACGGGTTGAGCGTCAACTCCGGCGCGGGGCCCGTGCAGCTCGACCGCCCCGAGCCCGGGGTCCCCATCTCTCACCGGCTCACGATCGTTCCCCAGCACGACGGCATTTTCTACGTGGATACGACCGTGCTCGCGGACTTCGGCAGCCAATCGATCGGCCGCACCTTCACCATACCGGTCATCGCAGGCTCCGGCGCGCCCTGAGCGCACGCGCTCGCGAGCCTGCCGCGGGGGTCAACGCCCTCGCCCGCCGGAGGGGTTTGTGCGCCTGCCGCGCGCCGCCACAAGCCTGCCGCACGCTCGGGAATCGGGAGGCGCTTCACGCGCCCCCCCGAGGCACACCTCATATGATGTGTGGCGGCCAGGGGTCGCCCACCCTTATGTCAAATCTGCCTTCAGCTCGCTTCGCCGTGGAGCGCTCCGGCGCCTCGCCGGAGGATCCTCCGGAGCACGGCGCGACTCACGCGACGACCGTCGTTCGCGCCGATGCCGAGAGTCGCGGAGCCGAGACGGACGGCCTGCATCCGCTCTTGCAGGCGCAGTTGAAGGAGCTGCGCCTGCGCACCGGCTCCGCCGCGCCCGACCTTCGCATGCTGTTGCGGCTCGTGAGCGGCCACTACCACTCGATCGACGAGGAGCGCCGCGGCATCGTCCGATCGATGCAGCTCATGGCGGACGAGGCGCAAGCGCTCGCCCGCGAGTCGCGCGATCCGCGTGGGCTGCATGACGCGCGAGGGCCGCACGAGCTGCCCGTGCTGCGCGAGCCCGTCGAGCCGCGCGACGCCGCCGCGCCGCGCGACCCGCCCGAGCTGCAATCCGGTCAGCTGCAAGTCATTCTCGACCACCTCAAGGAGACCGTGCTGACGGTGGACGAGCACGGCGCCGTGCGTACGTTCAATCCGATGGGCGAGCGCGTGTTCGGCTACGGCCAGGACGAGGTGGTCGGCCAGCCGCTCGATCTGCTCGTGCCGCAGATCGCCGATCGCGGCGATGCGGCGCAGGGACTCGCGCGCCTCGCGGCGGCGACCGGCGACACGTGGCTCGACCTCGCGCCGCGGGAGATCTGGGGCCGGCGCAAGTCGGGCGAGGTCTTCCCGGCGGAGATCGCCGTGAGCCGAGCGCGCCTCGGCGGGCGGGAGACATTCATCGTCTGCATGCGCGACGTCACCGAGCGGCGCTCCGCGGAGCGGCATCTGCGCGAGAGCGAAGCGCGCTACCGCATGCTCGTCGATCACGCTCCGGAGGCCATCGTCGTCGTCGACGCCGAATCCTGGCTCTTCGTCGACGCGAACCAGAACGCCGAGCGCCTCTTCGGACTGTCGCGCGAGGAGCTGTTCAAGCGCGGGCCTCCGGATGTGAGCCCACCCTTCCAGCCCGACGGCAAGCCCTCGATCAATGCGCCGCGCGGCTACTTCAAGCGCGCCTTGGAGGGCGAGCCGCAGCGCTTCGAGTGGGTGCACTGCGATGCCTCGGGGCGGAATTTCGTCTGCGAGGTGCGCCTGCTCAGCCTGCCGTCGTCCACGAGGCGTCTCGTTCGAGGCAGCATCCTCGACATCTCCGAGCGCAAGCGCTCGGAGCGTCTGCGCGATTGCGAGCGCGAAGTGCTGCAGCAGCTCGCCTCGGGCGCTCCGCTCATCGAGGTGCTGCAGTCGATCACCCGTCTGGTCGAGTCGGTGGAGGCCGGCGGCGCATGCTCGGTGAGCCTGCTCGGCCCGGACGGCGCAACGTTCTCGACGGTCGTCGCTCCGCGGCTGGAGAGGTCGCTGCACACGGCGCTCGGGCGCGCGATCATCGGCATCCGCAACGGCTCGTGCGCGGCGGCGGTGTATCTCGGCCGGCAGGTCCTCGTCGCGGATGTCGGCAAGGATCCTCTGTGGCGCCATCTGCGCGAGGAGGCGCTCGCGGCCGGAGTGCGCGCCGTCTGGTCGATGCCGATCGAGGCCGCGGGCGGGAAGATTCTCGGCTCCCTCGGAGTGTTTCGCACGGAAGTCGGCCTGCCGACCGAGGCGGAGTCGCGGATCATCGCGCACGCGGTGCAGCTCGCGGGAATCGCCCTCGAGCGGCGCTCCGCGGAGGATGCGCGGCGGCACGCCGAGCAGGCGGTGTTCGCGGAGAAGGAGCGCGCGCAAGTCACGCTCAAGTCGATCGGCGACGCCGTGATCAGCACCCGAGCCGACGGGCTGATCGAGTATTTGAATCCCGTCGCGGAGCGGCTCACCGGTTGGAAGGCCGGGGAGGCGCGCGGCCGCCCGCTTGCCGAGGTGGTGCACCTCATCGACGAGGGCACGCGCGTCGCCGTCGCCGACCCGGCGCGGAGCCTTCTCGCGCGCGTCGGCGGCATCCAGCCGGAGCATCCGGTGCTCGTCACGCGCTCGGGCCAGGAGATCGCGGTGCAGGAGTCCGCCGCCCCGATCTACGATGCCGAAGGCAGCGCGGTCGGCGCCGTCTTCGTGTTTCGCGACGTGACGCAGGAGCGGCACTTGAAGCGGGCGCTGTCCTACCAGGCGACCCGCGATGCGCTGACGGGCCTCATCAACCGGCGCGAGTTCGATCATCGGCTGCAGAGGGCGGTGACGCGCGCGCAAAGGGGCGAGGGCCAGTACGCGCTGCTCTATATCGATCTCGATCAGTTCAAGCTGGTGAACGACACGTGCGGGCATCAGGCCGGCGACCGGCTGATGCGCAGCATCACCGGCCTCTTGCGCACGCGCGTACGGGCCTCCGATACGATCGCGCGCCTCGGCGGCGATGAGTTCGGGATCCTCCTCGGGGAGTGCACGCTCGATCACGCGGTGCACATCGCCGACGGCGTGCGCCAGGCGATCCACGGATACCGCTTCGAGTGGGGCTCGACGACGCTATCGATCGGCGCCAGCGTCGGAGTCGTCGAGATCAAGCGCGAGACCGCGAGCTCGGCGAGCCTGCTCTCCGCCGCGGACATCGCGTGCTACGCGGCGAAGGAGGCGGGGCGCAACCGCGTCCACGTGTACGAGAGCAGCGGCCTCTCGAGCCGCGAGCGCGAGATGCACTGGGCCGCCCGCATCACCCGCGCGGTCGAGGACGACCGGCTCGAGCTCTATTTCCAGCCCATCATCCCGACGGCCGGGTCGAGCGCCGGCGCGCAGCCGTTTCACGAGCTGATGGTGCGCCTGCGCGACGAGGACGGCCGTCTCATCATGCCGGGGGAGTTCATTCCGGCGGCGGAGCGCTACAACGTCATGCCCGCGATCGACCGATGGGTCGTGCGCCAGGCGACCGCGATCCTGAGCAGGCGGCTCGAGCAGGCCGGAGAGGCGCCGCTCCTCGCCGTCAATCTCTCGGGCAACTCCCTCAACGATCAGTCGTTCCTCGACTTCGTCCTGCAGCAGACGGCGGACTCGGCGGTCGCGCGGAGCCTGTGCTTCGAGATCACGGAGACGGCCGCCGTCACGAGCCTGTCGGATGCGACGTACTTCATGCAGGAGCTGCGCGGGCGCGGCTGCAAGTTCGCGCTCGACGACTTCGGCAGCGGCCTCTCGTCCTTCATGTACCTGAAGACCCTGCCGGTCGATTTCCTGAAGATCGACGGGCAGTTCGTGACTCACGTCACCTCGAGCTCCCTCGATCGCAGCATGGTGGAGGCCGTCGGCAACATCGGGCGCACGCTCGGGATCCGCACCATCGCCGAGTGCGTCGAGTCGCGCGAAGTGCTCGAGGAGCTGAAGAGGATCGGCGTGGACTTCCTACAGGGCTACTTCCTCGGAAGCCCGCAGCCGATCGCCGCGCTTCCCGAGACCGTCAGCCCGCCTCGTTAGCGCACACGAACAGGTGCGCGGGCAGGACGTTGAACGGCTGGAAGCCGCGCTTGACGACCTCGAACGTGCGCTGCAGGTCTGGCAGCACGCGGCTCGAGAACTGGTAGACGAGGAATGCGCCGCCCGGCTCGAGCGCCGCGCGAGTCTTGCGGACGATGTCGGTGCGCAGCTCCTCCGGCATCGTGCTGAAGGGGATCCCCGAGATGATGTAGCTCGCCGCGGGCAGCCCGAGGCTCTCGAGGATGCTGTCCACGTCCGCCGCGGATCCCTGCACGACGTGCAGGCGCGGGTCGGGCATCGAGGCGTCGAGGAACTCGACGAAATCCCGGTTGGTCTCGATGGCGACGACGTGCCCGTCGGGCCTCATCTGCCGCAGGATCTCCGCCGTGATGTTGCCGACTCCCGGTCCGTACTCGACGATCACCCGCGCGCGCTGCCAGTCGACGGGCTCGAGCACCTGTTTGATGAGGAAGCGTGAGCTCGGGATGATCGACCCCAGCATGCGGGGATGGCGGATGAAGTTGCGGGCAAAGAGCAGCGCATCCGCGAACCGCGGTGGGGCTTTTTCGGGCATAAGCAACTCTTGAGGGCGAGTGACTCGGGACTCGAACACACCCGTGCCGCAGAAGTTCCCGGAAGACCCTCCCGCAACCCGGACCCGCCCACGGCGGCGGGGCCCCGCGGTCGGCTGGCGCTACTTTAGCTCATCTTCCGTCGCGCAACGAACTAGCTCACGGATGGGCGACGCCGTGGAATTCACCCCGTGAGGGCCGCAAAATGCAGGCTCGGGCCGGAAAGTACGCATTCGGCGCAGAAAGTGCCGGTCCGGCGCTTCGCAGACGAGGCCCGATAATTTTACATAATGTATCTGGGCCGCAAGCTACGCCAGTCGTAGGTCGAGCACCGATAATTGTTATCGTAGCCGGCTCGTAACGCGCCCGAGAGACGTCCCGCCGAGCTTGCGCGCATGGACATCTTCATTTGGAAACAGCTGCTGAAGAACCTGGTCCTCCCGCCGACCGGTCCTCTCATCCTCGCTCTCGCGGGGCTCGTCTGGATTGCAAGCGCGCGGCGGCGCGGACCGGCGCTGGCACTGTGCGCGGTGGGAGTGCTGCTGCTTTGGGCTTTCTCGACGCCGATCGTCGCCGATGTGCTGATGCGCTCGGCGGAGCGGTATCCGGCGCTCGACCTGACCAAGCCCGTGCAGGCGCAGGCCATCGTCATCCTCGCCGGCGGCGTGCGGCTCAACGCGCCCGAGTACGGCGGCCACCCTGCGCCGAGCTCGACGACGCTGCAGCGCCTCGTCTACGGCGCGCGGGTGGCCCGGGTGACGGGGCTGCCCGTGCTCGTCTCGGGGAGCCACTCCGAGGCGCAGGCCATGAGCGAGTTCTTGCAGCGCGACCTCTCCGTGACGCCGCGCTGGGTGGAGGGACGCTCCCGCGACACGCAGCAGAATGCCGAGAAGTCGGCGGCGATCCTCGAGCCGGCGGGCGTGCACACGGTCGTGCTGGTGACCTCCTCGGAGCACATGGCCCGCTCGGTCACGGAGTTCCGGCTTGCAGGGCTTGCGGTAGTCCCCGCGCCGGCCGAGATGTGGACACGCCGCGACCACGGCATCCTCGTCTGGGTGCCGAACGCCGATGCGCTCGTCCGATCGCAGCGCGCGCTGTACGAAGTGCTGGGGAGAGCCGTGCAGTCGATCCGCATCGCCTTCGGGCCGCACGAGACGCTCGGGCGGCGCGCACGCGCGTCCGGCGTCGCCGCCGCGATCGGCCGCACTTGAGCTGCGAGGCTTCCGCGCTTGTCGATCGCGGTCATCGTCTCCTGGGTCTGGCTCGGTCTCGTCGCGTGGCTGATCCTCCGCGCCGTCGGCCAGCGAAACGCGCTCGGGCGGCTCGCGCGAGCATCCGGACGCGCCGCCGGGCCCGGCGGCACGGGCAGCACGGATAGGCCCCACGGCAAGGGCGGCCCTAGGGGTGCCAACGGCGGCTCCGGTGCCAACGGCGCCGTGAACGCCGAGGCGCCGAAGGTC